>JAPKZR010000059.1 GCA_026393695.1 Actinomycetota bacterium | reverse complement strand
ATGCGTCGCTTGAGCGGGATGTCGACGCCCGGCCCACCCCACGGCGTTGTTTCCCACGGGAAGCGGCGTACGTGCTCGAACGGTTCGTCTGGCGGCAACTCGGCTTCATCGACTGCCATGTCTTCAACATCGACATCGGGTGGCTCGGTTGGGTCCCACATCATGCGGAACTTGCGATGCGTCACGATGTCGGCGCCGGTCTGGTCGCGCAGCCATCCGGCACCACCAAAGTGATCGGGATGGCTATGGGTGACAACCACCGTGTGCACGGCGCGCAGTGGGAAGCCCGCTGCTTTCAGGCGTGCCTCGAGCACCACGTATGAGTCTTTGCTCGGTAGGCCTGGATCGACGACAGCCACGCCCCGCTCGTCTTCGAGCAGATAGCAGTTCACGTGACCGAGGCCGGGCATCGAGATGGGGAGTTGGCTGCGCAAGACGCCGGGTGCCAACTCAATAATCTCGTCGGAAGCGGGCTCCTGCTCTTGTTTGCGGGGACGCGCTGCCTGTTCGGTCATGACTGCACGGTACAGCTGCTTCGCTTTGGAGAGCGAGTGCTGTTAGGCCTTCGGGTCCGAGGTCACGGGGATGAACACCCGTTCACGGTAGAACTGCAGCTCGGCGATGCTGGCCCGAATGTCGTCGAGCGCGCGGTGGCTACCGGGTTTGCGGGGCAGTTCGTTCTTGGTCTGCGGATACCAGCGGCGAGCGAGTTCTTTGATGCTGGAGACATCGATGCTGCGGTAGTGCAACCAGTTCTCGATCTCGGGCAGATAGGCCGTGAGAAAGCGGCGATCCATGCCGATGGAGTTGCCACACAGTGGAACCGTGAAGGCCACCGGAACATGCTCTTGAATGAATGCGAGCGTTGCCGCGCCCGCCTCTTCGAGGGTGACGGTGCTGGATCGAATCTCATTGAGTAGGCCACTGCGGGTGTGCATGTCGACCACCACAGGTTCCATGTTGGCGAGGGCTTCCTCACTTTGGTGGATCACGAGATCGGGGCCTTCGGCGATGATGTTGAGTTCGTCGTCG
Organism: Actinomycetota bacterium; assembly: GCA_026393695.1. GTDB lineage: Bacteria > Actinomycetota > Acidimicrobiia > Acidimicrobiales > Ilumatobacteraceae > WLMZ01. The sequence goes on along the minus strand of JAPKZR010000059.1, from coordinate 10,210 downwards.
GTGACGATTGTTGCGATTTCTACAATCACGTCTCGGGTCGCATCGAGGCCGGTCATTTCGAGGTCCATCCACACGAGCATCGCCACAGGCTACCGAGGGTAAGGCTGAGGGCGGCGGGCCCGTTCGGCAGGGAAGTAGCCTGTCGGCGATGTCTGACACCCTCGCCCTCATCAACCCGGCAACCGAAGCGCTGATCCTGAATCAGCCACTTGCCACCGCCGCCGATGCCGATGCAGCCATTGCGCGAGCTGCCACGGCGTTGCCCTCGTGGCGGGCGATGGCCCCGCTCGATCGCATCAAAATCATCCGTCGTTTCGCCGACACCGTCGCCCAACATGCCGACGAACTGGGTCGCCTCGACACGATGAACATGGGCATGCCCATCGGCAACAGCGTGTGGTGCGCCAACACCGCCGCCGAGGTGTTGCACTACTACGCCGGCTGCATCGATAAGCACACTGGCTCCACCATCCCAGTGGCGGGCGGCGTCACGATGACCTTCCACGAGCCGCTTGGTGTCGTTGGTGTCATCACTCCCTGGAACTTTCCGATCCTGACCGCGGCATGGAAAATTGGGCCGGCGTTGGCGTGCGGCAACACCGTGGTTATCAAGCCCTCTGAGCTCACGCCGTTGAGCACCATTCGTCTTGGCGAGTTGGCCCTCGAGGCCGGGCTTCCCGAGGGTGTGCTCAATGTGGTGGTTGGCACTGGCCCCGAGGTTGGTTGGCGCTTCGTCGAGAACCCCACGGTTCGCAAAGTTGGCTTCACCGGAAGCACCGCTGTGGGCAAGCGCATCATGGCGGGCTGCGCCGATCAGGTCAAGCGAGTCACGCTCGAGTTGGGTGGCAAGAGCGCCAACATAGTGTTCGCCGATGCCGACCTCGAGGCCGCGGCTGCCTCGGCTCCGGGTGCAGTGTTCGATAACTCGGGCCAAGACTGCTGCTCGCGTAGCCGCGTGCTGGTGCAGCGCGAGGTGTATGACCGTTTCGTCGAGTTGTTCATTGCTGCGTCGCAACAGTTCTCGGTGGGCGATCCGTTGTTGGCCGACACCGCCATGGGCCCGTTGGTCACTGGTGCTCACAAGGCAAAGGTGCAGGCGTTCCTCACCGACGCCGATGTGCTCTGGACCGGCTCTGCTCCGGCCGGCCCTGGCTACTGGATGCCGTGTTACGTGGTGGCGTCTGGTCCCGATGCTCGAATCGCTCGCGACGAAATTTTCGGACCTGTTGCCGTCGTCATTCCGTTCGACACGGAGGCCGATGCAATCGCCATGGCCAACGACAGCGTGTACGGCTTGTCGGGATCTGTGTGGACCCGCGACGCGAACCGAGCAATGCGTTTGGCGCGAGGCATCGACACGGGCACGTTGTCGATCAACAGCAACTCGTCGGTTCGCTTCAGCACGCCATTTGGTGGCTTCAAGCAGAGCGGCCTCGGGCGCGAGCTTTCGATGGAAGCGCTCAACCACTACAGCGAACTCAAGACCGTGTTCTGGGCCAGCTGATGCTGCTGTTCGTGCTGTTCATCGTGGTGCCGATTGCCGAGCTGTATGTGTTCGTGCAAGTGAGTAGCGCTCTCGGATTCTTCAACTCGCTCGGGCTTATCGTGGCCATTGCTGTTGTTGGAGCGTGGCTGGTCAAGCGCGAGGGCCTCAAGGTGTGGCGACGCTTTGCTCAGCAGGTTCAGGCCGGTCAGATTCCGTCTCGCGAGATCGCCGATGGAGTGTGTTTGCTGGCCGCAGGTGCGCTGATGCTCACCCCCGGTTTCCTCACCGACGCGGTTGGCATTTTGTTGCTCTTGCCGCCCACGCGCGCCATCGCGCGAACGTGGCTGATGAAGCGCCAGGGCCTTGCTGGGTTCGGCCGCGGCCGCGTGATCAAGGCCACCTATGGTGGACGAATGACTGATGTAACCGATGTAACCGACGTAACCGAGATTCGCGGCGAGCTCGACAAATGAGCAACGTGGTCGATCACTCGCTGGTGCCAATTCGCCCAGCAGCAACAGTGATGTTGGTTCGCGACACTGTCGAACAAGATGGCATCGAAGTCTTCATGCTGCGGCGCACGCTGCAGGCCGCGTTCGCTGGCGGGATGTACGTGTTTCCTGGGGGCCGCCTCGACGATGTCGACCATGGTCCAGCCATGGAGGCGATGTGTGACGACCTCAGCGATCTGCGGGCCAGCGAACTGCTGCAGATCGAGCAGGGCGGTCTTGCGTATTGGGTTGCTGCCATTCGCGAATGCTTCGAGGAAGCGGGCGTGTTGCTGGCCCGCTCGGCGCACACCGGTCACGAGATTCGTTTCGATGAGGCCGATGTCATCGATCGCTTTTCTGCGGCGCGACACCTTGTTCACGACGGCCACCTCGATCTCATCGAGCTGTGCCAGCGCGAGGGTCTGCGGCTGATGACCGACGCCATTTTTTACACAGCGCACTGGGTCACGCCCATGGGCGAAACACGCCGCTTCGATACCCGCTTCTTTTTGGCACGCGCGCCTCATGCGCAAGAGCCGCTGCACGACGACAGCGAGACCATCGCCAGCTTGTGGGTTCGCCCAACAGTTGCGCTCGAGCTCGAGCGCGCCGGCGAGCTGATGATGTTGCCGCCCACCATTGCGTGCTTGAAGTTTCTCGAGCCGCACGCACAAGCCGATCATGCGTTGGCTGCAGCCGCTGCTGTGGGCGTGCCGCCGCGCATCCTTCCTAAGGTGCGGTCGAACGAACCAGGTCGGCCGATTCAGGTGGTGCTACCCGGCGAGGCCGGCTACGACGATTTGCCGTAGAACTAGACCAGGTGCTGGGGCCAAAACAGGTCGACAGACCCACGGGGCCGCAATATGTGTCGGTGGCCGACACCGAACACCTCGCTGAGATCGGCGCCCTGCCCCCATCGAATATGAAACAATCAACAAGACTGCTTAGGGGCCTTCGTTGAGGAGCTGTTCCTCGGTCTTGGTGATCTTCGGGAACTTGGTGGCATTCAAGGAAACCTCAGCTGGCAGCAGCGAACTTTCCGAGTCCACGCGCTCGAACACATCCTGCGCACCGCGGGAGGCGAAAAGGCCCGTTGGTCCGCCGACGATTACGTAACCGCCCACGGGGTCGTTCGCTGCATACATTGCGGGTGCAACAAACACGATGTAGGGCCCCCCGTTGAGGAGCGCCAGTTTCCCAGTGTTCTCATCGATACCGGGGCTAACAATGTTGATGACATCATCGCTGACTGACCCGGAGAGAATCCTGACGACCTCCACTTGCACCAGCAGGGTGGGCGCGGACTCGGGGGTGCCGCCGTTTCTCTGAGGCAGCGGCACGGCGCTTTGTGTGCCGGTCGGTTTGACAACGAGAACGGCATTCGACTTCTCGGCAAGTTCATCGAGTGACTTGTAGTCACGTGCTCTCGATCCCTCGACCACGATCCGCGGGATGGGCTGCGCTGAGGGTGCAGCGTCGCCACAGCCGACGATGGACACGAGGATCGTGGCGGCGAGCAATGCGGGAAGAGTTCTAGTAGAGGGCATTGACGCCTGCTTTGTCATCGGATTGGGGGGTGGTTACGGTTCGCGTATCAGCTCCGCACATCAACACGTTTGAACTCGGGACGTGGTGCAGGCCGAGCGCATGACCAATCTCGTGAGCTGCGGCGCCTTGTCTCTTGGCTGCTGAGTAGCCGAGCGAGGGAAAGGTAACACAGCTCCCATCTGCTCGGTTTGTGGTGGTGTTCGTGCGTCAGGGTCCGATGCCGGCTACGACGATTTGCCGTAGAACTAGACCGCCGACCTGCTGGCGCTGCGCTGCGCTGGGCGGGTCTCAGGCTTTGTCGAACGCCGCTGCAACCGCGGCCAGCATGCGAGCCGAACAGCCCGACATGTTGATGGGCGGAGCGATGTCGCTGATGATCTGCTGAGCAATCGAGCGGAACACCACTGCCGCGGCGCCGCCATCGGGTGACAGCGAAACCGGCATGCCAGCATCGCCGCCTGCGCCAACGGCGGGCTCAAGCGGCACTTGGCCCAGCAGCGGCACACCGATTTCGTCGGCCAGCGCCTGACCGCCACCCACACCGAACAGTGCGTACGACTCGCCGTGGTCACACGTAAACGAACTCATGTTTTCGATCACGCCCGCTACGCGCAAGAAGCTGCGCCGGGCCATATCGGCGGCTCGGCTGGCCACCTTTTGTGCGGCCAGAGCGGGCGTGGTGACGATGATCAGATCGGTACGCGGCAACATGCGCGCGAGACCCATCTGCACGTCGCCGGTGCCAGGTGGCATGTCGATGATGAGGTAATCCATCTCGCCCCACGCCACGTCGCGCAGAAACTGCTCGACGGCCTTGGTGAGCATGAGCCCACGCCACATCAGGGCGGTGTCTTCGTTGACCAAGAATCCGGTGCTCACGACCTTGAGTTCGCCAGCGCCGACCTTGACGATGTTGGGAATGATCTTGGGCCGATCGGAGCCTTCGACTGCCTGTGCTTCGAGCCGATCGGTGATGCCGAGCAGGCGAGGAACCGAGAAGCCCCAGATGTCGGCGTCGAGCACGCCAACGACAAAACCTTGGGCCGCGAGAGCGGCAGCCACATTGACAGTGACCGAGCTCTTGCCAACCCCGCCCTTGCCGCTGGCGATCGCAAGGATTCGACACGATTGCGACACCTCGGTGTCGGGGGCGTTTTCGCGGGCTGCCCAGCGTGCCTTGAGCATGACCTCGCTGCGTTCGTCGCTGTTCATCTCGCCCCACTCGATGCGCACATTGCGCACCTGAGGATGAAGCGCCACGCGCGATTCGACATCTTTTTTGATTTGGGCGCGCAATGGGCAGCCGCCAATAGTGAGTTTCACCCAGACCGTGACATCGACGCCACCGGTTGAATCGGGGGGTGAGATCACGACATCTGGAACCATGCCCAAGGTGACAATGTCGGCGCCGAGTTCGGGATCAACCACCGCGCGCAACAAGCCGAAGATGTCGTCACGAGTAGGAACCACCGGGCTGGCTGCGGGCATAGGAAAACTTACCCGATTGCCTGTGATATTCGCCGGAGAACGCAAAAGCCGATATCGTCTCCTGAACCGCCGCTCCGAGGAGGATCTCATGATCACGTTGACCGAAACTGCAGCTAGCAAAGTAAAAGAACTTCTGGCAGCCGAAGGCGCTACCGATTTGGCATTGCGCGTTGCTGTTCGCCCCGGTGGCTGCAGCGGCTTCTCGTACGAGATGTTCTTCGACGGCGACATTGCTCCCGACGATGAGCAGGCCGAGTTTGGTGAGGGCGTTCGCGTTCTGGTCGATCCCGCATCAGCACAGTTGTTGCTTGGCGCATCGCTCGATTACAAAGACGGCCTCAACCAGGCCGGGTTCAACATCACGAACCCAAATGCTTCACGCAGCTGCGGCTGTGGCCAGAGCTTCAGCTGAGGCCTGCGCCTCGCTGTTGAGTTACCCCACCAGTGCGTTGAGCACTTCGTCGAGTTCGTCCTGATTCCATAGGGCGTCAAGTCGCGCCACGATCTTGCCGGTCGCGTCTGCCATCCAGACCACTGGCTCATAGGTCAAGTGGTACGCATCCACCGCCGGAGCTGACACCGTGGCCGAGTCGTCGGTGTACACGTCGGCATGCACAATCACGATCTTGTCGCCGAGGCGCTTGCCGGCGTTGATCAGTGCTTCGAGCCCGGGGGCGCAGGTGCCGAACTCGCAATGGGCTGGGGTTCCCACCACGTACACAACGGGCTTGCCCAGGGTCAACGCCTCGGTGAGGGTGATCTCGTGAAACGGGCAGGGCCCGCCAGCGAGCCGAGTGCAGATGGGGTTGACGCCACGGGGATCGTCGGTGGTAGGCGTGTCGAACGGCGGCAACTGCTGGCCCACGTAGGGCACCAACACGGTTGCCGGATCGTTGATCTGGATTGCGCCACCCTTGGGCGTTCCACCGTCGATGATGAGCGCATAGATGCCCACCTCATCGAGCTGAGCGTGGAAATCCCAGTACGACAATGCCTCGGTGACCTTTCGGCGTTTGGCCGACAACGCTGGGATCACGGTCTTGCCGGTATCGATGTTGATGATCTTGGCGTTGATAACTGCTGGGCCATCCGACAGCAACGCCTGTTTGTTTGCCAGCGAGATGGGCAATCGCACGAAACCAGGCACGAGTACTTCTTGGTTGAAACGCTGCGCGACGTCGAAGCCATTTTCAGATGTCTTGATGTCGACGGGGTCGTTGCCCGAGTTGGAGCTGTTGGTCGTGTAAGACTTTGGGCTGTCACTACAAGCAGCGAGCACCAATGCGCTTGAAGCAAGTAGAAAGCGGCGGCGATCGAGAGGTTGCACCGAACGAACACTACCGAGTAGTGCTCACCTCAACCCAGCGTAAGAAGTTCTCTTTCATATGAAACGACGAGATCGCCAACCACAACAAGCACCACGGCGTGGCCGCGTCGTGGCTGCTGTCGTTGTCACGCTTGCAGTTGGATTTGCCGCCGGTGCGGCGTGGGCGATCCCAGTGATCCAGCGTGATCTCGTTGGCAAGGCCGCCGATCGCATTGCGGCAGTTGGTGTGTCGGGCGTGAGTGTCTCGTTCTCTGGCCAAGACGCCACCGTTACCTGTACCTCACCGCTCAAAGATCTGGTCGCAGTCAAGGCTGCGGTGCTCGATATCAAGGGCGTCCGCAGCGTGGGCTTCAGCAGCGAATGCTCGACGACCACATCGACTCCCACCGACAACAGCACAGCCGGCACCGGCACCGGAGCGAACTCGGTGCCCGGCTCCGCAATAACAGTTACACCCGTTGTGAAACTGGCGGCCGACGGCAAGGTGACGATCTCTGGCAGGGTCGATACGGCCGCCCAGAGCGACGCCCTCGTCGCCGCTGCAATCACCTCCTTCGGGTCAACAAACGTCACCGTCACGCTCACCACAAATGCGCAGGACGGAAACCAAAGCGATGCGATTGTCGATCAGTTCGTGTCGCTCATCACCGTGTTTGCTGGTCGTTTGAAATCGGGCACTGCGGGCATTCTGGGGGGCAAGCTCTATATCAAGGGCATCGCCAACGACTCAACGTCACTCTCGGCCCTCACCATTGCGGCGAAGAACGCTGGCGCGACCAAAGCCGACATTGCGTTGACCTTGGACGCCGCCGAAGTCATCAGCGCAACCAACATCACTGTGATGCTCGCGGACAACAAGATGACGATCACGGGCACAGTCGGCACCCGCGAGCAGAAGCTCGCCTTGTTTCATGCCGCCGACGACGTCCTGAGCGCTTCGGATGTCACCGACTCGGTCACTCTGGTCGACAAACCAACTTCCGAAGCTGACGCCGACCAGATGGTGGTTGAAGACCTTGGTGTTTTGATTCGCGCAATGCCTGCAAACCTGCTGAGCGGCGAGGTCGGCTACGACGTCGCCGGCTTACGGGCGACGGGTGTCTATCTCACTGAGGCATCGAAGTCGACCTACGAAACGGTGGCCAAAGGCGTTGGTGTCACGCCGACCCTGACTGCACGCCCCGATGGCGGCGAGTCAGAAGCCGCGAGCATGCAGCAGCAACTCAACGACTACGTGGCCGCCAATCCGTTCTTGTTTACGAGCAACACGCCCAACCTGCTTTCTGGTAGCGAAACCCTGCTCGATCGAGTTGCCGAGATCGCAAAAGAATTCAAAGGCACCTTTATTGAGGTGCAAGGTCATACCGACAACGAAGGCGACGCCATTCGTAACCTCAACCTCAGCCAGGCTCGAGCCGATGTCATCGTCTACGAACTCGTGAAGCGCGGAATCCCGCCGGAGCAGTTGTTCGCGAGGGGCTATGGCGAGACGAGGCCCAAGGTTTCCAATGACACTGCTGCCAATCGAGCAATCAACCGCCGCGTCGAGTTCGTCGTGACCGCAGGCTGACTGACTCAACAATGAACAATCGCCGATTCAAGGAAAGGAACACAACGACATGCTGTACACGCTCGGAATAGTTTTCGTGTGGTTCGTGCTCGCGTTCGTGTTGGGTGCCGTCGTCGGATGGTTCGTGCACCACGTTGTTCGCCGCCCGTCGGCCCCGCGCAGCCCCAAGGCAAGCCCTCCGCGAAACGAGGCCAGCGGCGACGCAGCAGAGTCGTCAGCCAGCATGCAGGCGCTGCGCGCCGAGCTCAAAGAACTCAAGAGCCGAGTTGTGGCACTCGAGCCTGTTGAATTCGAGCGAGACCGCCTCCGCCGCGAGCTCGCTGAGCTCCGCGCGATTCGTGCCTCCGAACTCAAGATTGCTGTCAGTAAGCCGATTCAGGCTCCGCCGCCCCCCGACGATGTCAGTGCGTTGCGTAACGAGCGCGATCAGTTGCGGGCCCTGTTGGGCCGCCACGAGGCGACCATCGGCATCCAAGCTGCAACGATCGATCGCCTGCAAAGCCATGTTGACTCCGAGTCGCAGGCCGCTCCACGCCCACCCGACCTTGAGATTGGCCGCTCGATGCTCGGTACAGCTATTCAACTTGATGACCTCACCGTGGTGGTGGGCATCGACACCGACGTCGCCGCGTTGTGTCACCAGCACGAGATCACCACGTGGTGGGGATTGGCCAACACCGATGTTCGCGTGCTGCGCAGCATGCTCGAAGCAGCTGGCCGCAGCGCGAATCAATATGACCCCAGTTCTTGGCCGCAGCAGGCGCGGCTCTTGGCGCACGGAAGTTGGCAGCAATTCGTGAACCTCACCAATCGTTTGCCGCGGCTCAACTGACCTCTGTGCAACGTGCAGAGTTGGTGGCGTAGCCGTCTACGATTGCTCCTATGTCAAAGCCTGTAGGTCCTTATACCCCTGTTGTTCGCGCTGGCGATTGGATCATTGTGTCCGGTCAGCTCGGTCTTGTCGACGGCGCCATTGTCGCCGGAGGCGTTGCTGCCCAGACAGCGCAAGCTGTTGTGAACCTCAAGGCGCAGCTGGCCTCGATGGGTGCGTCCCTCAGCGACATCGCCAAGACAACGTGCTTCCTCACAGACATGGACACGTTCCCTACATTCAACGAGGCCTACGTGGCAGGTTTCGGCGAGAGCCGGCCGGCCCGCAGCACCATTGGCGTGGCAGCGCTTCCCATGGGCGGCAACGTCGAAATCGAAGCGTGGGCATACAAGCCTCTGTGAGCTGCGGCAGTGAGTGATCTCGCCGCGGCGGCACCCGTCGCAGACATGGTTCAGCGTTGCTCGTGGTCGCTTGATGGTTGAGATGCAGCACTATCACGACACCGTGTGGGGTGTTCCACAGTTCGACTCGCGCATGTTGTTCGAGTTCATCACGCTTGAGGGCGCGCAGGCTGGTCTGAGTTGGCGCACAATTTTGCTCAAGCGCGATGGCTATCGCAACGCTTTCGAACAGTTCGATGTTCACAAGATCGCCGCCTTCACCGACGACGACGTAGAGCGTCTGATGCTCGATGCATCCATCGTGCGCAACCGCGGCAAGATCTCCAGCACCATTACCAACGCGCGGCTGTGGCTTGAGTTACCCGATCCGGTGGGTTTGGTGTGGAGCTTTGTTGAGGGCCAGCCGAAGCAAAACCACCTCGCAGCGATGAGCGACGTGCCGGCTTCTACCGCGGCGAGCGACCGAATGAGCAAAGAGCTCAAGCGGCTTGGCTTTCGTTTTGTGGGCTCGACAATTTGTTACGCGTATATGCAGGCGTGCGGAATGGTGAACGATCATCTCGTCTCGTGTTTCCGTCAGAGCGAGTGCGCCGCGTTAGGCTGACCAACGTGCCTGGAGCTATCGCCATTCTCGTCTTGCTGCTCGTGCTTCCCGTAGTGGTGTGCATGTCGTTCGCCGCTATTGCAGCGGTCCTTGGCCACCTGCTCTACAAAGACGGCGAAGTTCGCAACGCAGATAGTGAACTGCTCGATCTCAACGTCTAGTGCATCAGCACGACGCAGCGACCGAGGAACTCACTGAAGCCATCGTTCGTTACGCAGTTGCTCGCGTTCGACTTGATCCACCGTTAGATCACGCTGCCAGTGCAGCAGAGCTGCTCGCCCACACGGGCAACACGGTCACCGAAGAAGGCCTCGGTGGCATCGAAGCATTGAGGCTGTTTCGTGAGGTACTCGCGCCGGCCACGATCAGCGTCGATCACACGAAGTTCTTGTCGTTCGTGCCTGCCGCTCCCACCGAGGCGTCGATCTTGTTCGATCTTGTGGTTGGCGCCAGCAGTATCTAT
>JAPKZR010000270.1 GCA_026393695.1 Actinomycetota bacterium | reverse complement strand
GTTCAACATGCTTGCCGACGAACGTGACCGGGCGCATCTGCGCGAGGCCGTGCGGCACATGGCCGAACTGGTCGACACCGAGCCATTCCGGCGTATCTCATCGGCGGCGTACATCGACAACATCGGCACTCGTCTCGAGGCGTTACCGCACGACGCCGCAGCGTTCGATCAGTGGATGATGCAGCACGTTGCCGACTACGTGCACGCCAGCTCGAGCTGCCGCATGGGTGCCGTCAGCGACGACCTTGCGGTGGTCGATGTCGATTGTGTAGTGCATCATCACCAAGGGTTACGCGTGTGCGATGCCAGCGTGTTCCCCGACCTGCCGCGGGGCAACACGCATCTGCCCGCAGTGATGGTGGCCGAGCGTTTGGCCGAACGCCTCGGTGCCTAGGCCGACGAGCGGCGGCTCAGTAACGCGGGCTCAGTGCTGAGCGTTCTCGGCGAGCGGGAAGATCGGCGGGTCGTTGTCGGCAAGCGCGGTGGTAACGGCCTCGGCGCGTTCGGTGTCGGTGTAGGGAACGAACCTCTCGGCGGCATCGAGCACCAGTGGCAGCAGCGACAGATCGCCGGGACTACAAAAGGCGTGGACGCCTGGGTGCGACAGCGCGAACCGAATACCGTGGCGAATTCCCTCGGGTGTTGTCTGCGGTTCGTACCACGTTCCGTGCGTTGGCTTCTGCTCTCCCCACGGCTGCTTCGCTGCGGCTTTGATCACCATCACGCCAACGTCGCGCGCGGCGCACTCGGCGAGCAGCGCCAGCACGTTGTCGCGGTACACCGGGTCGGCGTAGACACGTGGGTACAGCGGGAACATCACGGTGTCGAGATCCCATCGGCGCAACGCCTCGAGATGGGCCACGGGTGCCCCGAGATCGTGCCCGGTGATGCCCACAAAACGAAACAAGCCTTCGTCGCGCATGGACAGCATCGTCTCGATTGCGGCGATGCGACTGTCGAGCACGTCGAGGCCGGTGACGCCATGGGCTTGGTAGAGATCGAACGAGTCACAACCGAGTTTCGTGAGCGATGCCTCAAGCTGCGCTCGCACGCCGTCAGGCTGGCTGCGGGCAGTCTTCTCGCCGATGAACAGTTGATTGCGCAGGGCGCCGATTGTGGGCCCGGCAACGGTTTCGGCCTTACCGTACGTGGGGGCAATGTCGATGTGGTTCACGCCGCGGGCAACCGCTGTGCGTACCGCAGCATCGGCCTGTTCGGTCGTGCAGTCCCAGAACGTGGCGCCACCAAGAATCGCAACGCTGCTGTGGTGTCCGGTGCGGCCTAGTCGACGAGTCTGCATGGGCGAACTCTAAGCGATCGGTACTCGCTGCATCGGATGGCAGGTGCTAGGTATTGGGCATGACGTATTCAAAGGGCCTGCACGAACTTGGCGACGGATGCTTTGCGTATCTGCAACCCGATGGAGGTTGGGGGTGGAGCAACGCTGGCCTCGTCGTGGGAGACGGCGTCTCGCTGCTGGTCGACACGTTGTTCGACCTGAAGCTCACTGGTGAGATGCTTCAGTCAATGTCTCGCGTGGTGGGTGCTGCACCGATTGGCACGTTGGTCAACACGCACGCCAACGGCGACCATTGCTATGGCAACCAACTGGTGCATGGCGCCGAGATCATCGCCAGCGAACGAGCTGCGCATGAGATGACCGAAGTGCCGCCGTCGATGTTGGCCGCGCTCAACAAAGCGCCCGGCGAAGTTGGCGAATTGTTTCGTGGCTTCTTCGGAGAATTCGACTTCGAAGGAATTGAGCACACCTTGCCGACGCGTACCTTCGAAGGTCGGCTCGACATCGAGGTTGGTGGCCGAGTGATCGAACTCATCGAGGTTGGCCCAGCGCACACCGCAGGCGATGTCATTGCCTATGTGCCCGATGCCAAGACCGTGTACACCGGTGACATCTTGTTCATCGGTGGCACCCCCATTGTGTGGGCGGGGCCACTGACCAACTGGATCAATGCGTGCGACCTGATGTTGGGCATGGACATCGAGACCGTTGTGCCAGGGCATGGTCCGCTCACCGACAAGAGCGGCATTGCGCGCGTGCGTGACTATCTGTCGTTCGTGCAGACCGAAGCCACCGATCGCTTCCATGCGGGCATGGACGCATGGGATGCAGCACGCGATATTTCGCTCAACGGGTTCGAGGGTTGGGGTGAGTTCGGCCGCATCAGCGTGAACGTAGACACCGTTTATCGATCATTGAACCCGAACCACGAGACGCCCAGCATCGTTGAGCAGTTCAAGCGGATGGCAGCGTTTGAGGCTCATCCGTAATTGTTTGGGTCAGGGCCTGACGGGCGGTCTTTGCCGAGCGCCGCACGGCGAACACCCATCCGGCAATCGCGCACAGCGAGAAGAACAACCATTGTCCCGTGTACGACACGTGCGGCGGACCGCTGCCGAGGTTGGGTGGCGGAACCGGAACTGGCGGCGATGGCGATGCTGGCTTTGTGGCAATGAGATCGACGTAGATCGGCGCAATCGTTCGGTCGATGTGCTCAGCGATAAACACCAGATCTACGCGCCGAACTTCGTTGTTGCTGGCGCTCTGATCATCGGTTAACTCGCCGGTCTTGCGGACCTGCGATGTTCGCGCGGTACCACCAACCACGATGGTTCCGGTGGGTGCCGCTGGCACCTGGATGCCGTCGGGAACGAAGCCACGGTTGACGATGATGATCGGGCCGTTGTTGATTTGGAATGGCGTCAAGATGTTGATGCCGTTGAAGCCGTTTTGGGTGCGGTTGAGTTGGCGCAGTTCGCCGGTGGTGAGATACGAACCTGAGGCGGTGACCACGTACCACTCGATGTCGGCAGCGGGCGTGGCTGCATCGAGCAACGGAGCGAGTTCTTTGGGTTCGGCGGCGAGGCGGCCCTTCACGGTCTCGACGAACGCGTCGCGCGCGATGTGCTTGTCCCATTGCCAACGAGCGAGAAAGAGCATGCCGACAACAGAGCAGAGAACGACGACGTGAAGCAGCAGCCATTTGGGCCGTAACAAGAAGCGATACATGCGCTCCTGACCGTATCGGTCAGCTACGTGACCACAACATTTCTGTGGGTGATTGGGTGTTCAACAGCACCTCGGCGGGGGAGTGCTTTTCGATGTGCCCGATGAGCCCTCGGTAGAGCTGAAACCCGCACAACTGCTGTAGGTCGGGGCTGAACCGTCGAACAAGATCGAGCGGGATGCCGAGTTGTTGGTTCTCTTGCTGGCGAACCCATCCGGCGCAGTAGTTCATCGCGACGCCCCAGCGGCGTTGGTCGGTGGCGTTGGCCCCACCCCCGTGCCACAGTGAGCCGTGCCAGATGAGCACACTTCCCTTGGGCATCTCGGCGGCAATCGATTGCTGCTCCACGCCATACGGCGGCGAGTGATCGGCTTTGTGCGAACCGGGGATGATGCGCGTGGCCCCGTTTTCCTCAGTGAAGTCGGTGAGCGCCCACATGCTGTTGGCGATGGTGGCGAGGTGAGGCTTGGGTAGAGGTAAGAGCTGATCGTCAGCGTGAATGGGTTGCGCGATTTCGCCGGGTCCGATGGAGATCGACGACAGGCTGCTGATGAGGCAGCCATCGCCCAACACGTTGCGCATGACAGCGAGCACAACTGGGTGCACGGGGATCTGCTCGTAGAGGCGGCCCAGCGCGAGCAGGTTGTAGATGCGCCACGTTTGGAAGCCTTCGAAGCCGTTGGTAGCGGGCACAATGTTGCGTTCGTGCTCGATTCGCGTGAGGTCGGCGACGAGTTCGTCGGCCAGTTCGGTTGAGAAAGCGTTCTCGATGATGGTGTACCCATCGGCCTCGACGCGGTTGAGGTGGTCGCGGATCAACATCTCGTCTGTACCAGTCACGGCTGTGGACGCTACCGTGCCGGAGTGTGGGACCCGAGCAAGTAACTGGTGAGTGGCTATCGACACTGTTCGATGTCACGGTAGTAATCGCTGACACTCAACGCATTGGCGACGGACTTGTGGGCATGAACCTTCGTTTGGCGCTAACTGGCGTCGATGGTTCGTTGCCCGACTCGGTGCCGCGCAGCGTGGTGGTCAAGCTGCCATCACCCGACGAGACCAGTCGGGCAACCGGTATGGCGCTGCGTAACTACGAGCGTGAGGTGAAGTTCTATAACGAGGTCGCACCCACGGTCGACATCCGCGTGCCGCGCTGCTATCACGCCGAATGGGATGCCGACACTGGTGACTTTGTCATCGTTCTCGAAGACCTCGCGCCGGCGTCGCAGGGCGACCAGATCACCGGCTGTTCCGTCGAGCATGCGCGCACTTCGGTGCTCGAACTCGCTCGGTTGCATGGCCCGCGTTGGGGCGATCCAGCACTCGACGACATCGAGTGGCTCAGCCGCCGCACCACCGCCGACGACACAGCGATGTTGGTTGGCATGTGGGGCATGTTGTTCCCTGGGTTCATGGCTACCTATGGCAAGTATCTAACCGAGGAGGCCACCGATTTGGTGCAGCGCTTCGGCGCGATGCTGGCCGACTGGATCGACAAGCGTGATAGTCCGCTTACGGTGACTCACGGCGACTACCGACTCGACAACCTGATGTATGCCACACCCGAGGGCGGTTCGCCGATTGCCACGGTCGATTGGCAGTCACCGGGCCATGGTGCGGCGCTGGCCGATGTGTCGTATTTTCTCGGTGCTGGGCCGCAGCCCGAAGACCGCCGTGAGATCGAAAAGGGTCTCGTTGCCGAGTATGTCGAGGCGCTGCGCCGCGATTACAACATCGAGATCGACCACGATTGGGCGTGGCTGCAGTATCGCCGCGAGGCCTTTGCCGGCGTCGTGATGGCGGTTGTCGCCTCGCAGATAGTTGGCGGCACCGAACGCAGTGAGGCGATGTTCGCAGCGATGGCCACTCGGCATTTGCAGCACGCGCTCGACCTCGACAGCGAGTCGCTGATCTGACATGGTCGGGCGCATCATCGGCTGGTTGCGATGACCCACGAACTGCCTGACTTCCATATTCCCCACGCCGACAAAATCGAGTGGATGATCGAAACCTCGGGCTGGGCGCTTGAGCCAGTGGCAGCCAGAGCCGACACCGATCCGGTGACGCCCGGGTACTGCTACACCATTGGTCTGCCTGCGCTCACCGGCTTTGCCGAAGTGGTCATCTTCGGGCTCACCCCAGTGGCGGCAACTGGGCTGCTCACGATGGTGGTCGATCTGCTCAAGGGCGGCACCGAGATACCGCTTGGTGTCGAATTGCTGGGCTTGCTCGACAACGATCTGCGTTGTCAGTTCGCTCCGGTAGACGTCGCATCGAACGGGCAGCTCTTTGGTACTGCGCGTGCTTGGTATCGCGGCAAGCCATTTGAGATGGTGCAGCTGCTGTGGCCCGATCGGTTTGGTTTCTTACCTACCGAGCCACAGTTCGCGCATCATCTACGTCTTGCCCAGCCTGTGATTGGCGTGCTCTAACTCGTTCAGCCGGGCAAGCGCACAGGAATGCTGCGCGGGCCACGTACTTGGCCGGCAGCCCATGTGACTGCGCTGGGGTCAGCGAGTTCGAAATTGGGGAAACGCTTCACCCACTCTTCGACGGCCACTCGTAGCTCCATGCGCGCGAGGTTCGAGCCGAGGCAGCGGTGAATACCCAAACCGAACGCAGCGTGGCGGTTCTCTTCGCGATCGATGATGACTTCGTCGGCGCGATCGAAGAACTCGGGATCTCGGTTTGCTGCCGGGAAAGGAAGCAACACCCAATCGCCTTCCTTCATCGGGCAGCCGCCGATCTCGACGTCTTGAGCAACCAAGCGTGCCATCGTGACGGGCGCGTAGGCGCGAAGCATTTCTTCGATTGCGAATGGCATCAAGTCGGGCTCGGCGGCAAGGCGCTTGAGATCTTCGGGATTGTGGGCGAGGTGCCACAGTGCCGAGCCAATGGCCGACCACGTGGTGTCGATGCCGGCGACGAGGATGAGCAGCATGGTGCCGCGAACGTGTTCGTGCATCAGTTTGTTGCCATCGGGTTCGGCCTCGAGCAAGAACGTGGTGAGATCGTCGCGTGGGTTGGCCACGTGATCGGCGATCTGATTGTCGAAGTACGCATCGAGCGCTTGTCCTTCGACCAGACGTTCGTCGTCATCCTCGGTGACGGTGATGCCTTCCTCAAGGATGAGGTGGATCACGTGTCGAAAGTAATCGGCATCTTCGGCTGGGAAGCCGAGCATCTTGGCGATGACGCGCAACGGAATGTGCTGGGCGTACTCGACAGCGGCATCGACAATGTCTTTGCCTTCGAGCGCATCGAGCAGGTCGTTGCAGAGTTGGCGAGTGAATGGCTCAAGCGCGTCGACCTTGCGGGGAGCGAACGCTGGCAACAGCAAACGACGCGCCATTGCATGGAACGGCGGATCAGATGTGATGGGGGGAGCGACACCGATAGGCGCTGGGAGATCCATTGGCCCTGGGCGCACTTCGCTGACGACAACGGCGCGCGAGGTGAAGTTCTCGGTGTCATAGGCAATCGCCGACACGTGCTCGTGCGTTACTGGCAGCCAGGTGCCGCCGTAGCGGTCGCTGTGTGCGATGGGGCAGGTGGCGCGCAGTTCGTCCCAGATGGGGAACGGGTTGTTGACCCATGTTGGGTCGGTGTGATCGAAGTCGGTGGCGAAATCGGTGACGGGAGGGTGACGGTTATCGGCCATTGGATTACTCGGTGATGGTGATTGCGTATTCGGGGCAGTTGGCCACGGCGAGGCGTGCCTTGTGCTCGAGGCCTTCGGGCACGTTGCCGTCGTTGAGTTCTACGGCGTTGCCGAGATCATCGACATCGAACAACTCGGGGGCCAATGAATAACAACGGTTGTGGCCTTGGCATTTTTCTGCATCGACATGTACGCGCATGGGTTCTCCCTCTTTCTCGGTCGAGGTTAGCCCACAGTCTCAGCGATCTTCCACGGAGCGCAGTTCATTTAATTCGCTTGCCAGTTCGTCGAGCGAACGTTGCTCGCCAAGCAGCAGCGCAGCCGTACGAGTGTCGGTGAAAGCAGCCGCAGCGACCAATTCGGGCCATTGTGCGGTGGGGTGATCGAGCACCTTGCGCAGTGCTGTGCTGAGCGCGCCGATGGGGTCGGAGTCGAACTGCGCGAGCAGGGCCTCGACATCGCGTTTGCTCAGGACGGCGATGGCCGCCGCTCCTCAAGGTTCCAACTCACACCATGCACCGGAAGCAAATCGAGGAATGGATCTGCCGAGAACCCCTCGGGGCCCATCACGCCAGCGCCAACCCATTCGCCCTCGGCGATGAGTTCGCAGGCGACCACGGGATGCACAGCGGTTTGCCACACGACGGCTTGGTGTCCCGAGGTGCGCATGGTCCATTCGTTGTCGACGATTTGGTAGAGATACGACTCTCGTGGGGCGCCATCGAGTCCGAGGCCCTTGACCAAGGTGCCAGCGCATGTGCGACCACGCATGCGGTCGCCAAGTTCGGCAGGGTTGGGTAGCACGGCAGCCACGAGGTCGCGTGGCGAAACATCGACACCGCGGACCTTGACCGGCTTGGTGCTGTCGAGTCCGAGACGATGCAAGGTGCGCAACACCTCAATGAAGTCTTCGCCGAGGCCGTACTTAAACGTGACGCGGTCAAGTTCGAGCCAACGTGGCATCAGCACCACTTCTTCGTGCTCAACGTTGACGCAACACAAGGTGCCGATGTCTTCGGGAAACACAAACATCTCGGGTTCGCTGAACGGCGCCGTAGTGAACAGGCCGCGGCCGCGTTCCCAGATAAGCGGCGGGTTGAGACACTCTTCGATAGTGGTCCAAATGCTGAACGTGGGGGCGAACTCGAATCCGTCGATCACTAGGTCGCTGCCATCGCGCACACCCACTTCGGTGATCTTGCTGAACAGATGATCGCTCGCGTAACGAGCCAGCACGTCGGACAATCCGGGCTCCACGCCCATTGCGCACAACGACAGCAGGCCGCGCTCGACCCACTGATCTGACACGGCGAACTGCGCATCGCCAAGCACCACGCCGGTCTGCTCGTGAGGGTTGGTGGGGTGTGGCTCGGACATGTGCATCGCCATGTCGAGGTAGTGGCAGCCGGCCTCGAACGCAGCGTCGAAGATGGGTGGGTTCATGCGCGGGTCGCAGGCGTTCACGATGATGTCGGCACGCATGCTCTGAGCCAATTGGACGATCTCGGATCGATTCGAGGCATCAAGGCGGGTGCCGCGTACACGGTCGCTGCTGGCCTGTGCCGCTGCCACTCCGGCGCGGGCGGCATCGATGTCGGCCAACACGATGTCGGTGAAGACCGGTCGACTTGCGGCGATTGTTGCAAACGCGGATCCAACTCCGCCGGCACCGATAACGAGAATTCGCATAGGCACCGAGGGTAGCCGCGCTTGCGTCAAGGCCACCGACTGTTGCCGATGGCATCTCTAGAACGTTGCGGCCTGCTTGGTGCGGCTAATTTGACGGCGCGTACACATCGTGAGGTGGGGGACCTATGACGAACTGGAACATTGCCGAGATCATTTCTGCGGTGGCGGCGCGGGTGCCCGATCGCCCATGCCAGATCCAGGGTGACCGTGTGTTCACCTGGGCCCAGTTCGAGCAGCGTACGAATGCGTTGGCCGCAGATCTGCTCGACAGTGGCATGACCCATCAGGGCAAGCTCGCCTGTTACCTCTACAACTCGCCCGAGTACCTCGAGTCGATGGGGGGTGCGTTCAAAGCGGCGATGGCGCCGGTGAATACCAACTATCGCTACGCAGCCGAAGAGATCTTCTATTTGTTCGATAACGCCGACGCCGAAGCGGTTGTGTTTCACGCGGTGTTTAGCGATCTGCTCGACACCGTGCG
>JAPKZR010000304.1 GCA_026393695.1 Actinomycetota bacterium | reverse complement strand
GGCGGCGATGAGCCCATCGACACTCCACTGAGTAGCACCGGCAGTAACCGAGGCGAGGATGGTGGTGGGCTGAATGCGGTGCACCTGATCGCCGAGCACAATGAACGCCTGGCCACTGACATCGCTGGCCGCATCGCTGGCAAGGAACGCAACCATTGGGCTCACGTTGGCGGGGTCGTATTTGTCGAAGCCGGTTTCGGGCTTGGTGAACTTGGGATTGACCTCGGTCATTGGTGTACGTGCGCGAGGGGCAATCACGTTGACCGTGACATTGAGTCGCTGCAGTTCGCGTGCGTGCACAAGAGTCATCGTGATGATGCCACCCTTTGCGCTGCCGTAGTTGCTCTGGCCGGGACCGCCAAACAGGCCGCTCTCGCTGGTGGTGTTAATGATGCGTCGCTGTGGCAGCACCGCATCCTCGCCGAGCAGCTTCGATTGAGCCCGCCAATACACAGCCGCGAAATGGCTCGGCGCGAAGTGACCCTTGAGGTGCACATCGACCACGGCGTCCCACTGCGATTCGTCCATCGAGAACACCATTGCGTCGCGTAAGAAGCCGGCGTTGTTGACCAAAATGTGCAGGTCGCCAAACGTAGAAACGGCACATTGAATGAGCGCTTCGGCATCGGTCCAACTGCTTGCGCTGCCGCGGTGAGCAACAGCGCGACCGCCCGCGGCCACGATTGCAGCGGCCACGATGTCGGCGCGATCGGTGATGTCGTTGATCACAACCGCAGCGCCTTCGGAGGCAAGAAACTCAGCATGGCAACGGCCTACGCCCTGCCCGGCTCCAGTGACGATGGCAACCTTGCCGGTGAGTGCACCCATGACTTGTCTCCTTCTCATCGACGCATCGACTGTGCGCGATCAACAAATTTGTGTTCTGCAATGTCTACCAAGTGAACCCTGACAGCTCTCGGATTCTATGCTCCGACGATGCTCATCTCTCTTGGTCTGCCGACCGACCGCCTGCCGGCGCACCCCGAATTGGCCACGGCCGCGGCCATCACCACAGTGAGCCAGAGCGCCGAGGCCGCTGGCTTCCACGCAGTGTTCGTCACCGACCACCCGTTTCCCTCAGCCAAGTGGCTCAGCCGTGGCGGCCACCACTCGCTGGATCCGTTTGTGGCCCTGTCGTTCGCCGCAGCGGCCACAACCACCTTGCGCTTGCAGACCAACCTGCTCATCCTTGCCTATCGCAATCCTTTCCTGTCGGCTCACGGCTTGGCCACACTCGACTCGCTGAGCAACGGTCGCCTCATCGTTGGCGTCGGCGCCGGTTATCTCGAATCTGAGTTCGCTGCGTTGGGCGCCACCTTCGATGATCGTGGCGCGCGCACCGACGAGGCCTTGGCCGCCATCTACACCGCATGGCAAGGAGCACCCGTAGCGCTCACTGGCACCAGCTTTGCGGCCACCGACAACGTGCTCGCTCCCCTGCCCGTGCAGCGCCCTCGTCCACCCATCCTCATCGGCGGCAACTCCACCGCAGCGATACGGCGCGCTGTCACGTCGGCCGACGGTTGGGTGCCAATGCCAAGTCCAGCGGCCGCATCGCGGTTGTTACGCACACCCGGCATCGAGTCACTGGCCGATCTCAGCGGTCGAATCGAGACCGCTCATCGCCTTGCCGCCGAGCATGGCCGCACGGAACCGCTGCAGATCTGGTTCACCCCGTGGGGGCTGTCTGGCTTCGATCTCGCGGCATGGGACGCCAGCAAGCTTCGCGACGAAATCGCCCAACTTGAAGAGCTCGGCGTGATGGGTCTCACGGTGAGCTTGCCCGGCAACACCGTTGCCGATTTCTCGCGGTCGCTCGACACATTTGCGGCTGGCATCTTGCGTTGAGCGCCGCCGCCGGCGCCAACGTTTGTCGCTCCGCAAATGGGTCCGTGAAATAAATCTGATACGGTGTCAGAAACCAGTAACCGCAACGGTTGGCACGCATTGCAGTCAGGAAACACAGCACGATGAGCGAGCGCGTAATTCCCAAGATCATCAGCGTCGACGATCATGTTGTCGAGCCGACCCATCTGTTCGAGCGGTGGCTCCCCGCAAAGTTCCGCAATCACCCCGACGCACCTCGCGTCGAGCGTCGTGGCATCGCCGGCATGAAGTACCTCGGTGGCACCAAGTACGACTTCCAGTGGGACGACAACGCACCGAAGTCCGATTGCTGGTTCTACGAAGATCTCATCGCACCGCACAAGCGCCACGTTGCTGCTGTTGGTTTCGCCCGCGACGACATGACGATGTCGCCCATCACCTACGACGAAATGCGCCCCGGCTGCTACGACCCCAAGGCTCGTCTCGCCGACATGGACATCGACGGCGTCGAAGCCTCGTTGTGCTTTCCAACCATGCCGCGCTTT
Organism: Actinomycetota bacterium; assembly: GCA_026393695.1. Classification (GTDB taxonomy): domain Bacteria; phylum Actinomycetota; class Acidimicrobiia; order Acidimicrobiales; family Ilumatobacteraceae; genus WLMZ01. Next base: position 8,232 of record JAPKZR010000304.1, on the reverse strand, counting down.
TGCGGGCAGACCTTTGCCGAGGCACGCGATAAAGACCTCGCTGCCGCTTGCGTCACCGCCTACAACGACTGGATGGTCGAAGAGTGGTGTGGCGATTCCGGCGGGCGTCTCATCCCATTGCCAATCGTTCCGCTCTGGGATGTTGAGGCAGCAGCGCGCGAGATTCGCCGCAATGCCGCACGCGGCGTTACTGCCGTAGCGTTCAGCGAGATCCCAGCCAAGCTCGGATTGCCATCGCTGCACAGCGGATACTGGGAGCCCTTCTTCCAGGCATGCGCCGAGACCGACACCATCGTGTGCATGCACATCGGTTCGTCGTCGCAGATGCCAGCCACTTCGTCAGATGCGCCTCCGGCCGTCGCCGCCACCCTCAGCTTCGGCAACGCAATGAGCTCACTGAGCGACTTCTTGTTCAGCGGCTTGCTCGTTCGCTACCCCGGCCTTCGCCTGGCCTACAGCGAGGGTCAGATCGGCTGGATCCCCTACATCCTCGAGCGCGTCGACGACGTGTGGAACGAGCACCGCGCATGGGGCGGCGTTCGCGATCTGGTTCCTGAGCCACCGAGCACCTACTGGTTCCGCCAGATCTACGGCTGCTTCTACCGCGATCGTCACGGCCTCGAAAGCCTGCACCGCATCGGTGTCAACAACGTCACGTTCGAGACCGACTACCCGCACACCGACTCCACGTGGCCCGATACGCAGCAGATCTTCCGCGACCAGATCGTCGACCTCGACGATGAAACGGTCTACAAGATCGCTCGCGGCAATGCCATTCGCATGCTGCGCCTCGACCTTCCCTACTAGGGCAACGACCTCACGCTGAGATGACCGCACATCGCCGCCCGACCGCGCTCGTAACGGGCGCGAGTCGCGGCATCGGCAGAGGCATCGCCATTGCCTTGGCGAGCGCCGGCTACGACGTAGCAATCACGGCGCGCACGATGCGCGAGGGCGATCCAACGGCATTGTCTCCCGAGACCGGAGTCATGCTGCCCGGAAGCCTTGAGACCACCGCAGCCGAGATTGCGGCTGTTGGCGGTCGCGCCGTGCCGCTACAACTTGATCTGCTCGAGCTGCACACCCTGGCCGACATCGTCGATCAGGCGGTCGATCAACTCGGCGGGCACCTCGATGTGCTCGTGAACAACGCCATATATGTGGGCCCTGGCAACGATCGGCTATTCGCCGATTGCGAGCCCGACAACATCATCCGGCGCATCACCGGCAACATCACGGCCCAATTGCTCATCACCCACCAAGCGTTGCATCACATGCTCGCGGCGGGCAGCGGCACCGTTGTGGGGGTCACCTCGGGTGCCGGTCAGGTCACCCCACACGCACCCGTTGGCGAAGGCGGATGGCCACTGGTGTACTCGGTTACCAAAGGTGGCTTCCATCGCATCGCCGACATGCTCGTGGTCGAATACGCAAGCCGCGGCATTCGCGCCTTCAACGTGAACCCCGGCTTCGTTGCTACCGAGCGCGTGCTCGCTGCTGGCTCCCAACTCGCGTTCGTGGCTAAGCACGCCGTCACTCCCGAAATAGTCGGCGCCGCTATCGCTCATCTGGTCGACGACCCCTCTGTGATCAACGGCAGCTATCTGCAAGCCGTCGACACGGCCCGAACGCTTAACTTGTTGCCATGACCTACCTCATCGGGCCAACCAACTACGACGTGCTCATGCCCGACCCTGAACCCGAGGTGGTTCGTTACACCGTGATCTCGGTCGATGATCACCTTGTCGAGCCGCCCGACATGTTCGTTGGTCGCCTGCCCAAACATCTGCAGCACGCTGCGCCTCAACTCGTCGAGAATGCCAAGGGTCATCAGATTTGGGAGTTCGACAATCGACAGTTCAGCCAAGTGGGCCTCAACGCGGTCGCTGGCCGCAGACGCGAGCTACACAGCCTCGAGCCCGCACGGTTCGAAGACATGCGTAAGGGCTGCTGGGACATTCACGCGCGTATCGCCGACATGGACGCCTGTGGCATCTGGGCGTCACTCAACTTCCCCTCGCAGATCACCGGCTTCTGCGGCCGAGTCTTCAGCACCGCATCCGATCCCGAACTCGGCTTGGCTGTCACGCGCGCATGGAATGACTGGCTCTACGAAGAGTGGTACTCGCCCTATCCCGAACGCATCATCCCGATGGGCATCACCTACCTCGCCGATGCCGAACTCGGGGCGCAAGAGATTCGTCGCAATGCTGCGCGCGGATTCACCAGCGTCACCCTGCCCGAACGGCCCCACGCCATTGGCTTTCCCTCAATCTTCACCGGATGGTGGGACCCCATCATCGAGGCCTGCGTCGAAACCGGCACCGTCATCAACCTTCACGTGGGTTCATCGGGCACGTATCCCCCGCCAGAGGGCGCTCCAGCGGTGCAACTGGGCGCAACGCTGTTCGGCCAACTCTCGCTCGGTGCGTGCGCAGAATGGCTCTGGAGCGGCTACGCGCTGAAGCATCCCGAACTCAAGATCGCGATGAGCGAGGGCGGCATTGGCTGGGTGCCGATGCTCATCGACCGTCTCGACATCATGGGCCACCGCAACGGCTACGCAGGCGATTGGTCCACACCGCCATCTGAGGTGCTGCGCCGCAACTTCTGGTTCTGCACGTTCGACGATCCGTCCACCATCGAACTGCGCCATGTCATCGGCATCGATCACATCATGGTCGAGGTCGATTACCCACACGGCGACAGCATCTGGCCCAATGTGCAACGCACTATCGGCGACACCTGGGGCCATATTCCCGACGACGAAGTTCGCAAGATGTGCAGCCTCAACGCGGCTGCTCTCTATCGCCATCCGCTGCCCGCCGTGGTGTTGCCGTGACCTCAACGGTTGCTTCGCTGCTACGCGAACGCGCCGACGACGACCATCAGGGCTACATCTTCGAGCAGTCGTCATGGACCTGGCGCGAGGTCGTGCAAGCCAGTGCGGTGCGCTGCGAGATGTTGCTCAAGTCGCGCCAGCCGGGCCCCTTTCACATCGGCGTGTTGCTTGAGAACATTCCCGAGTATCTGTTTCTCACCGGAGGCGCCGCATTTGCGGGCGCCACGTTGGTGGGCATCAACCCCACCCGACGCGGCGACGAATTGGCTCGCGATATTCGCCATACCGATTGCCAACTGATCATCACCGACTCGGCGCAACAGTCGCTGCTCGATGGCCTCGATCTCGGCGCGGCCTCGGGTCGGGTTTGGCTTGTCGATAGCAACGAGTACCAGAGCAACATCTCCGCGCTCGGCGAAGTCGATCTTCCTCAGCACGATCCGGCCGGTGAGACGTCATTGTTCTTGCTCTTCACCAGTGGCTCAACCAGCGCACCAAAAGCTGTGGTCTGCAGCACCGAACGGATGGCCATGGCCGGGGTTCGCGCAGCGGCCGGCTACGGCGTGACTCGCGACGACATCAGCTACTGCTCGATGCCGTTGTTTCACGGCAACGCGCTCATGGCGTGTTGGTCCCCGTCGCTTGCGGTGGGTGCCACGGTGGTGCTGCGACGCCGGTTCTCTGCCAGCCAGTTCATGCGCGACGCGCACGAATACGGCTGCACCTATTTCACCTACGTTGGCCGCACCGTGGCCTACGTGCTGGCCCAGCCGCCATCAGAATTCGACCGCGGCCACAAGCTACGACTCGGTTTCGGCACCGAGGCCAGCGCCCAAGATCGACAGCGCTTTCTCGAACGATTTGGGTGCCCGCTCATCGAAGGCTACGGCTCGAGCGAAAGCGTGGTCGTCATCATGCGCACTCCCGACACGCCAGCAAACGCGTTGGGCATCCCCCGTCTCGACGGTGGCGCCGATATTGCCGTGGTCGACCCCAACACGCACCGTCCGTGCGAGCTCGCTCGGTTCGATGAACACGGCATGTTGATCAATGCCGACACAGCAATCGGCGAGATCGTGAACCGCGCCGGTGGCGGAATCTTCGAGGGCTACTACAACAACACCGAGGCCACCTCCGATCGTCTGCGCAATGGCTGGTACTTCACCGGTGACCTTGCCTACGTTGACGCCGACGGGTTCTACTATTTCGCCGGCCGCAGCAGTGACTGGTTACGGGTAGACAGCGAGAACTTCGCTGCAGCACCTATCGAGAACATCTTGCATCGCTTCGATGGCGTGGTGATGGTGGCCGTCTACGCCACCGCCGATCCACGCACCGGCGATCAAGTTGCCGCCGCAATCGAGATGAAGCCCGGCGCCACATTTGATCCAGTTGCATTTGCAACTTTCCTGTCCGAGCAACGCGACCTCGGTACGAAATGGGCTCCGCGTTTCGTGCGACTCGTCACCGATATGCCGCTTACAGCCAACAACAAGGTCAATAAGCAACCGTTGCGCTCTGTTGGCTGGGCAACCACCGATGACGTCTGGTGGCAACCCGAACGAGGGCAGGCATATCGAAGGTTCACCGTTACAGACGCAGCTGCGCTGACCGCCGAATTCGCCGAGCATGGCCGGTCAGAGTTCTTGCCTCGCCCGAACCCGAGCAGCTGAGCAGCGGGTGCTACTCGCCAATGAGGTGACCGCGGCCGGCACGAAGCACCGCGTCACGCAACGCGTCGGCATCGGCCGCCGTGAAGCGTCGATACGCGAGTTCTTTGCCGGGCCTGAACCACAATTCGTCGTTCACCCGCCACTGCTCTTTCACGAGTTCGCGCTTGAGGATCTTGTTGGTCTGCGTCATCGGGAAATCGGTGACGATACGAACGTAGGTAGGCGCCCATTTGGAGCCCAGATCAGATTGCTCTGACAAGAAAGTTGCAAATGCAACTGGATCGAACGCCGCGGCGTCGGTGAGTTGCAGGGCGATCATCACTCGGTCACCGATCTCGGCATCTGGCACTCCGTAGGCCGCCGCCAGCACCACGCCGGGGTAACGCATCAAGATTCGTTCGATGGGGGCACCAGAGAAGTTCTCTCCATCGACGCGAATCCAATCGGCGCTTCGGCCAGCGAAATAGAAGAATCCTTCTGCATCGCGGTAGGCCAAGTCGCCGGTCCAGTACGCGCCGTCGCGCAGGCGCTCGGCGTCGGCCTCAGGGTTGTTCCAGTAGCCCTCAAACGTGCCGCGGGTTCCGTTGACGATCTCACCAATTGCCTCATCAGAGTTCAGTAACTTGCCGCTGTCGTCAAACTCGGCGCGCGGGCACTCGAGACCGGTGTCGGCATTGAGCACCCGAATGGTGGGTGCACCAACACCGAGCGCACCTTGGGGCATGCCAGGCACGCGAATGATCGAGGCGCCGGTTTCGGTTTGGCCATAGCCATCGCTGAGCCGGCAACCGAAGCGCTCGGCGAACCGCGCCAGATCGCTCTCGGCGGCTTCATTGCCGTACCCGCGCACCAATGGATTGTCGGCGTCGTCGGGCAGTTCTGGCGTGGCCAACACATAGGCCAACGGCTTGCCCACATAGTTGAAGTACGTGGCGTTGAATCGGCGTACGTCGGGCAGGAAACCGCTGGCGCTAAAGGTGCGCCGCAGCGCCACCGCCGCGCCGGAAACCACGCTGGGCGCCCACGCAGTGAACAATGCGTTGCTGTGAAACAACGGCATCGAGATGTAGGTGACGTCGGTTTCGCAGAGTGCCGTAAGCCCCATCATCGAACCCGCAACATTGTGCAAGCGACCGTGCGAGGTAATGACTGCTTTCGGCGCGCCGCTGGTGCCACTGGTGAACAGCAACAAGAACTGCGTCTCGGGTGCATAGTCGGCCGCAACTGCGTCGGCGCCGCGATGAGGCGCCAGCGCTGCGGCGTATTCGGGGGTGTCGACCACGAGCACCCGATTGTTCGCTGCCCCAAGATCGAGGCCATCGAGCAGATGCACTTGGCTCGGTTCGGTGATCACGACCTGACACCCAGTAAACGTGATGTCGCGAGCGAGTTCGGCGCCGCGTCGGGTGGGGTTGATACCCACCACAGTGGCGCCAACGAGTGCTGCTGCACCGAGCCACATCGTGAAGTCGGGAACGTTTTCGAGCAACACCCCAATGTGTGGCGGACCGTCTTGGCGCATCTGGGTGAACAGCGCGGCCCGTGCCGCACATTGTGCGACCCACTCTCGGTAAGTGATAACCGTGTCCTCGAACAACACCGCCGGACGGTCGTCGTTGGCGCGGGCAAGAACGTGATCGGCAAACGTTGGCACGATGAGTGATGTTACGTCAGCGTGGCGAATACGGTTGCAATTCAGCGATGCCCGAGCAACGATGACTGCGTGCCAACCGACGTCATTGGAGCCTGTCCCCTCGATTGCCCAGATGCGTGCAGCTGGGTCGTCACGGTGAACGACAACGGTCAAGCAGTGAAGCTACGCGGCAACGCCGATCATCCACACACCCGCGGCGGGCTGTGCGTAAAGGTGAACCCGTATCTTGAGTTCAGCAACGACCCATCGCGGCTGTTGCACCCAATGAGACGGGTGGGCCCCAAGGGCTCGGCGCAGTTCGAACGCATCTCGTGGGACGAAGCGCTGACCACGATGGCTACCAAGCTCAGTGGCATTATCGCCGAGCACGGCGGCGACTCGATCTGGCCGTTCGACGGCACCGGCACCGTTGGCTACCTGCAGGGTTGCGGGGCGCCACACCGCTTCTGGAACGCCATTGGTGCGGCACGTCACCACACCAGCATTTGCTCGATCTCGGGTCATCTCGGGATGAGCTATAGCTCGGGGTCGGCCGCCGGCATGGACCCCGAAGACATCGCGCACTCGAAGCTCATCGTCTTGTGGGGATCAAACACACTCACCTCGAATCAGCACCTCTGGCCGTTCATCGAGCAAGCCCGCGCCCTCGGCGCATACGTGGTGGCCATCGACCCTGTACGGCACCGCACTGCCGAACGCTCCGATCAACACATCGCGCCACGCGTCGGCACCGACGCAGCACTCGCGCTGGGGCTGTGCCATGTGATCGCCAACGAAGGCGTCGATAGTCACTTTCTCGCTGACCGCACTTCGGGTTGGGCTGCGTTCGAGGATTCGCTGATCGACTACTCACCCGGTCGCGTCGCCGAGATCTGCGACATACCTGCCGAGGTCATCATCGATCTCGGTAGGCGCATGGCGACCACGCGGCCAATGGCCATCAAGCTCGGCCAGGGCATGCAGCGCCACCGCCATGGCGGTCAGACCGCGCGAGTGATCTCGTGCCTGCCCGCGCTCACCGGCGACTACGGGCGGCCCGGCGGCGGGCTTGTCTACAGCACGTCTGATGCGTACATGCTCAACGGCTACAAACTGTCTCGACCCGACCTGCGCGTCGGCGAACGTCAGACATTGGTGATGACCCGGTTGGGCCGCGAGTTGCAGCGCACCGACGCCAACGTGAAGGCGTTGTTCGTGATGGGCGCCAACCCACTGGTGTCGAACCCCGACCAACGCTTGGTGCGCGAGCAACTGTCACGCGACGACCTGTTCACGGTGGTGTTCGACGCGTACCAAACCGACACCGCGGCCTACGCCGACCTCTTGCTGCCATCTACCTTGCAGACCGAACACACCGAGATCATGGAGTCGTTCGGGCACCTCTATCTCAACTGGAACGAACCAGCGGTTCAGCCACCCGGCGAGTGCCTGAGCAAGACCGAGTTCATGCGTCGCCTCGCTGCGGCAATGGGCCTCACCGAGCCCGCACTGTTTGCTACCGATCTCGAACTCGCGGCCGATCTGCTGGATGCACCGCTATGGCGCGAGGCCGGCATTGGTGTGGCCGAATTGCGCGCCGCAGGTTGGCTGCGCATTCCTGGCAGCGAGGACTACTCGCCGTTCGCAACACGCTTCGCTACCGCATCGGGTCGGTTTGAGTTCGCATCAGATCGCGCCGAGCGCGACGGCCACGGACGCCTTCCAAACTTTCGGCCACCAAGCGAGGCCGCGACCGACGAGCCCGGAACCTTCGCACTCGTTTCGCCAGCCAGCCACTTCTATGTGAACTCGGTCTTCGCCGGCATCGACCGCAACATCGAACGAAGCGGCGAGCCCACCGTCACCGTGTGCGAGCACGACGCAATGCAGCAAGCACTTGTGCATGGCGAACTCGTGTCGGTGAGCAACGAGCGCGGCTCGTTTGTAGCTCGTCTCGTCGTTGGCCCTGCGGCTCGCCCCGGAGTTGCGGTGACCGCCAAAGGCGCATGGACTAAGGCGTTTAGCGATGGCCACTCAGTGAATGTCACCGTGGCCGAACGCGACAGCGATATGGGCAGCGGCGC
>JAPKZR010000154.1 GCA_026393695.1 Actinomycetota bacterium | reverse complement strand
TCGCATGGCCAACCAGTTGGCCGGCGGGTTGGCACGTCACATTTGTCGACGAAACCGGCTCAACAAACGCCGATCTGCTCGCAGCTGGCTCCGCAGATGCGCCCGACCGAACGGTGCTCGCGGCGGCGCATCAGACAGCTGGCCGAGGCCGCCTCGACCGGCGCTGGGAAGCAACTGCTGGAGCGAACCTGTTGGTGAGCCTGTTGCTGCGCAATGTTCCTCGGTTCCCCCACGAACTCACTCAACGAGTTGCGCTGGCGGCCCTTGCTGCGTGTCGTGAGTTGGCCGGCATCGAACCCGACCTGAAATGGCCAAACGACATCTTGCTCAACGGAGCCAAGCTTGCCGGAGTGCTGGCGCAGGCAGGCTCCTCGCCGAGCGGACCATTTGTCGTTGTTGGCATCGGCATCAACGTGGGTTGGGCGCCGGTCGATGCGGCCAAGGTAGGCGACGCTGTTGGGCCGGGCCAGTTGCTCAGCGCGATGCTCACGCATTACGACGCGTTGCCCGAACTGATCACGCCGCTCTATCGCGCTCACCTTGCCACCATTGGTCAACGCGTGCGGGTCGAGTTGCCGGGCGATCGCATGGTTGTTGGTCGAGCCACCGATGTTGAGCCCGATGGTCGCTTGGTCGTGCTCGATGACTGTGCCATCACGCATCGAATCGACACCGGCGATGTCGTGCACCTACGCCCCGACGACTCGGGCGCTGCCGCCAGCGAGTGACCCAGCCACGTAGCGGAACACGACTACCGTAAGAACTCGTGCAGCCAGCGTCGCGTTCTTCTGAGTCGTCGCTCCGTGGCTTTGTGCTTCGCCAGAGTCGCAATCGAGTCGGACCTCGTCAGCGTCAGCGCCGTCGAGTCGGCACCATGTTGTTCACCATCGCATTCGTCGCAATCCTCACCACTGTCGGCGTGATCAGCGCAGCAAACCAACAAGTCGAAGGCATCGAGCGAATCCCAGCGCTGAAGTCTGCGTTGAGTCCATCGAGCGCAAACGTTGAGAACTTCTTGTTGGTGGGCTCCGATAGCCGCGAGGGCGCGGACCCAACAGCCCCCGACTACGGCGGCATCGGCCCCGCCACCGGTGTTGGCGGCCACCGCAGCGACACCATCATGGTGTTACGACGCGACCGCAATGGTGGGTCCGCAGCGCTGCTATCGATCCCGCGTGACCTGTGGGTCACCAACGCATTGAGTGGCCAACAGGGCCGCATCAACTCGGCCTATCAAGATGGCCCAGCGACGTTGATCCAGACAGTGCAGCAATCACTGGGAATTCCGATTCACCATTACGTGGAGATCGACTTCCAAGGTTTCAAGACGCTCGTCGACTCGATTGGTGGAGTGCAGGTTTGTTTCGCCACGCCGGCGCGAGACGAACACACCGGGTTGAACATCACCGCGCCTGGGTGTTACGTGCTCGACGGCATTCAGAGTCTGGCCTATGCGCGCAGTCGTTATTACGAGACCCTCGAGAACGGCCAGTGGGTTCGCGATGGCACCTCCGATTTGGGTCGCACCAAGCGTCAGCAGTTGTTCGTGAACACGGCATTACAAGCGGCGATCGCCAGCATCAAAGGCAATCCGTTCCGTACAGGCGAGTTGCTCGCCGCTGGCGCGGGCGTCGTTCGTCTCGACGATGGCCTCGACGTGCTCGGCGCAGCAGGCACACTTCGCGGCGTCGTGGGCGGGGGATTGCAGCCGTATTCGCTGCCGGTTGTACCGCGCACGGTTGATGGCAACGCGGTGTTGTTCCTCGGTGACACAGCGAACGTCGTTTTAGACTATTTCAAGGGTGTTGCCGGCTCACCTCCGCCAGCTGGCTGAGTGTCCTACACTTGCCACTCGTATGAAAGCACTCATTCTCGCTGGCGGCGCCGGTACACGGTTACGCCCGATCACCCATACCAGCGCGAAGCAGTTGGTCCCTGTGGCCAACAAGCCGATTCTGTTCTACGGAATTGAGGCGATGGCGGCTGCGGGCATTGTCGAAATCGGCATCATCGTGGGCGACACCCGCGCCGAGGTCATGTCTACGGTGGGCGACGGCAGCCAGTTTGGTGTGCGCGTTACGTACATCCCTCAGGACCAACCGCTCGGTCTGGCGCACTGCGTGCTCATCGCGCATGAGTTCTTGGGTGACGACGACTTCGTGATGTACCTCGGCGACAACTTGCTCGAGCAAGACCTCGCCGCCTTCGTGCAAGCGTTCGAGCAAGCCCGCCTCGGCGAGGCTCCGCCCACTGCGCAGATCTTGCTCAAGAAGGTTCCCGATCCGCACCGCTTCGGCATCGCCACACTCGACACCGACGGCAACGTCGTGCATCTTGTCGAGAAGCCGGCAGACCCACCAAGCGATCTTGCGCTTGTCGGCGTCTACCTGTTCGACCGAACCATCCACCTCGCCGTGTCGTCCATCGAGCCGTCGCCGCGTGGCGAACTCGAAATCACCGACGCCATTCAGTGGCTCATCGACCAGGGATATCGCGTGCGGTGCGAACTGCTCACCGGCTGGTGGATCGATACGGGCAAGCTCACGCCGTTGCTCGAGGCAAACCGCTTGTTGCTCGAGAAGATTGTCACTCGCATTGATGGCACGGTCGATGACGCATCGATCATCGATGGTCGCGTCATCATCGAAGCTGGCGCCATCGTCACCAACTCAACCATTCGTGGTCCCGTGGCTATCGGTCGCGGTGCTCGCATCACCGACAGTTTCATCGGACCATTCAGCGCCATTGGCGAAGATTGCGAAGTGACCAATAGCGAAGTCGAGCACTCGGTGATCATGACGCGAAGCACCATCACCGATATCCCTCGACTCGAAGACAGCCTCATCGGTAAAGAGGCTGTTGTGAACCGAACCCAACTTCGTCCCCGGGCACTGCGGCTCATGGTGGGCGACCATTGCCAGATCGACGTGGAGTGAGTTACTGATGCCAAATGTGTACGAAAGCGAATTGATCGCAGGAGCATGGATCGTGGAGCCCACCATTCATGGTGACCAGCGCGGCCTGTTCATCGAGACCTATCGCCGCGAGTGGTTCCCCAACGGTCGCGAGATGCTGCAAGGCAATCGCGCCAACCGCCAACAGGGCGCCGTGGTTGGACTGCACTATCACTTGCACCAAGCCGACTATTGGTATGTCCCGTTCGGCACGGCACGCGTCGTGCTGCACGACCTTCGCGAGGGCGGACCCACCGATGGCAACACGTTGTGTCTCGATCTCAGCGGAGAGAACCATGTTGGCATCTTCATTCCGCCGGGTGTCGCCCACGGTTTTGCGGCGCTCACCGACATGGTCATCACCTACCTCGTCGACGGTTACTACAACCCGCAAGACGAACTCGGCGTGATGTGGAACGACCCAGTAATCGCTGGCGACTGGGGTGTTACTGATCCCATTCTTTCTGCTCGCGACGAAGCGAATCCGTTACGCGCCGACCTTCCCGTTGGCCGGCGCCCGTACTGGAAGATGCGCACGTGAGGCAGTTCGTTACCGGTGCCGCCGGGTTCATTGGTTCTAACTACGTCCGCCACGTGTTGGCCACCACCGACGACACGGTCACGGTGTACGACGCGCTCACCTATGCGGGCAACCTCGAGAACATCCGCGATCTCATCGACGATCGTCGGTGTCATTTCGTCAAGGGCGACATCTGTGATCAAGACGATGTGATGGCAGCGATGACTGGTCACGACGCGGTGGTGCACTTCGCAGCCGAAACCCATGTCGACCGCTCGATTCTCGACGGCTACTCGTTTGTGCGCACGAACTGTTTTGGCACCAACGTGTTGTGCGACGTCGCCCGCCAAGTTGGGGTAGAACGATTTCTGCATATCTCCACCGACGAGGTCTACGGATCTATTGAGCACGGCAGCTTCGGCGAGACCGATGCTCTTGGTCCGCGCTCGCCGTACTCGGCCGCTAAGGCTGGCAGCGACCTCATCGCGCTGAGCTACTACACCACGCACGGTCTGCCGGTGTTGGTCACGCGATGCAGCAACAACTTCGGTCCATATCAGTTCCCCGAGAAACTGATTCCGTTGTTCACCACCAACTTGCTCGATGGTCACAAGGTGCCCCTCTACGGCGACGGCGGAAACGTGCGCGACTGGATCCACGTGCACGACCACAACACCGCGGCCGAACTGGTTCTGCGCAAGGGCAACGTCGGCGAGATTTACAACATCGGTGCAGGCAACGAAGTGACGAACAAAGAGATCACCTATCGCTTGCTCGAGCTCACTGGTCGCGATGAAAGCTTCATCACGCCGGTAGCCGATCGGTTGGGTCACGACCGTCGCTACTCGATCACGCACGACAAAGTCACTGCCCTCGGTTGGAAGACCGAGCACAACCTTGTCGACGGCCTTGCCGAAACAGTCGAGTGGTATCGCAACAACCGTGCTTGGTGGGAGCCGCTCAAGGCTCGGGCAGCGTTCTAATGCGCCTGCTGGTTACCGGTGCCGGCGGACAACTTGGCCGAGACACGGTGCTGGCGTGCGAAGCGCTGGGAGACACGGTGTTTGGTCTCGATCGCAGCGCGCTCGATGTCGTCGACCGAGACGCCGTGATGTCAGCCGTCACGTCGCTACGGCCCGATGCTGTTATTCACTGCGCCGCGTGGACTGCGGTCGATGCTTGCGAGAGCGAACCCGACCGAGCGTTCTCGGCCAACGGTCTTGCCGTGCGATGGGTGGCCGAAGCCTGCGATCGCGTGGGCGCGCACCTTGTGCACATCAGCACCGACTACGTGTTCGACGGCTCAAAGCCCACCCCATATCACGAGTGGGACATCACCAACCCGCAGTCGGTCTACGGCGCCTCAAAGCTGGCCGGTGAACGCGAAGCATTAGCGCTCGGCCCATCGGCTGCCGTGGTGCGAACCAGTTGGGTATGCGGCGAATACGGCAACAACATGGTCAAAACGATTTTGCGTTTGGCCACCCAACACACCGAACTGAGCTTTGTCGACGACCAGCGCGGACACCCCACGTTCTGTGCCGATCTGGCGCCAATGTTGCGCCGTCTCGCGCTCGATCGACGTGGGGGAGTGCATCACATCACCAACCAAGGTGAGGTCAGCTGGTTCGAGTTTGCTCAAGGCGTGGTTCAGGCCGTCGGCAAGTCGCCGGACATGGTGAGCCCGATTGCTACCGCCGACCTGCTTCCAGCGCGGCCGGCGAAACGCCCCGCCAATAGCGCGCTCGACAACGCAGTGCTGCGGGCGGCCTCGCTGCCGTTGCTGCCCGACTTTCGTGAGTCGCTGGCAGCGCTTGTCTCCCGACTCTGATCAGCACCCTCATCGCCGCCAAATAGTGTGACGAGCAATACTGATTTCGCCTGAAGTTCGCTTGATGTCCCGCGGCGCCTCGTTCCGAACAGGCATGATGGTGCCCGTGCGCGTCGCTTATACCCTCGAGCAGTGCTGGCATCGGGTGCCGGGCGGTACCGGTGTTGCTGCGCTGCGCACCGCTGAGGCAATGGCTGGCATCGAAGGAATCGAACTGGTCGGTCTCGCCGGCCGTCATCGGCACGGCCCCGAGGTCGATTGGACGCCATCCATTCCGTGGGTCGAACTCGCCATCGGTTCACCCTGGTTGTACGAAACGTGGCTGCGCTGCAATTGGCCCAAGGCTGAGTCGGCCACCGGCCCAGTCGATGTTGTGCACGCCACAACCCTGATCCCGTGCCCCACGAAACATCCGTTGGTTGTTACGTTGCACGACCTCGCTTTCTTACATAGTCCCGATCAGTTCACGCGTCACGGCGTTCGCATCTTCAAGCGAAGCCTCGAACTCACCAAGCGCAACGCCGACCTTGTGTTGTGCTGTTCGCAGGCGACGATGGATGACTGCGTCGTCGCAGGAATTTCTGCCGACCGTTTGCGTCACGTGCCCTTGGGTGTCGACCTCGAACAAGCAACAGTGCTCGACCTCGCACGAGTGCGATCGGTGTATCAGCTTCCCGAGAAGTATCTGTTGTTCGTAGGCACGGTTGAGCCGCGCAAGAACCTGCGTGGCCTTGCCCAAGCTGTCGAGATGCTCGACGACCCGATTCCATTGGTTGTCGTTGGCGCCGATGGTTGGGGCGATGTTGCGGTCGATATAGAAGGCGACGTCACGTTTCTCGGGTTCGTTCCGAACGAAGATCTTTGGGCGCTCTACGCGGGTGCCGAGGTGTTCTGCTACCCGAGCAGCCTCGAGGGCTACGGCTTGCCGGTGCTCGAAGCAATGGCTCAGGGCACCCCGGTTGTCACCAGCATGGATACCGCCACCGAAGAAGCCGCTGGGGGCGCGGCGGTGCTCGTCGACCCTGCCGATGTTGTCGACATCGCGCGCGGCATCACCGAGGCTCGCGCCCGCCGTGACGAACTCGCCGTGCTTGGCCGCCAGCGCGCCGCCAAGGCAACCTGGAAGCACACCGCCGAGCTCACTGCGGCCGCGTATCGCGAGCTCAAGTAGGCATCAGACGTGAGGGTGTCGGCAGTAAGAACTGGTGCGGACGCATCGCGTGTATCGGTGAACCTGCTCTGGTGTATCCCGTCGAAGGTGGGTGGCAGCGAAGAGTATTTGGTGCGTCAACTCCTTGGCCTTGCCGAGATTGAGCCCGGCATGCCAGTCAGTTTGTATGTGTTGCCCGCGTTTGCTGATGCCCACCCTGAGCTCGGAGCAACCTTCGACATCCACGTTGCCCCGATCGACGGCACCAGCCGATTTCGACGCGTGATCGCCGAACACTTTTGGCTGGCGCGCCGCACCAGAGGAAGCCGTTTGGTGCATCACGGCGGTGGCACGGTGCCGGCCCGCGGCGCACGGCCGGTGGTGCTCACAATTCACGATCTGCAGTACCTGACGTATCCGCAGTACTTCGGCCGCATCAAGCGCGCGTATCTCAATTGGGCAATGCCACGATCGGCTGATCGCGCCGATGTCATCGCGGTGCCTACCGAGTTCGTACGTCAGACCGTGCTCGGTGCCTATCGGGTTCGCGCCGATCGAGTTGTAGTTGTACCCCACGGACTTGAGCCGACCATTGGCCTCCACGCAACCGATGAAGCAACCCTGCGCTCTCGGTATGGCCTCGGGACGGGGCCAATTGTGGTGCTTCCTGCAATCACCCATCCGCACAAGGGCCATCAGTTTTTGTTGAACGTGATGGCCGATTACTGGACCGACCCAACCCTGCGGCTGGTGTTCATCGGCGGCAAAGGCCTCGCCGACGAAGCCGTTACTGAATCGATCGCTCGTCTTGGTCTCGCCGATCGCGTCGTGCGTACCGGTCGAGTCTCATCGGCCGATCGTGATGGACTGATCAAGATGGCCGACGCGATGGTGTTTCCCAGCGAGTACGAAGGCTTCGGCGCGCCGATCATCGAAGCGATGGCTCTCGGCACACCAGTGATCTGCGCCGACCGCACGTGCCTGCCCGAGGTTGCTGGCAACGCAGCGTTGGTGCTGCCGCTTGAGCTTGCGGAGTGGTCGCCTGCGCTCGACACAGCGCGCGCCCGGCGCGCCGAGATGAGCCAAGCCGGATTGCTGCGTGCCGCTCAGTTCACTTCTGCGATTTCGGCCCGGGCACTGCTCGTTGCGTATGACTTGGCCGCCTCGTGAGTCCTCAGCAGCCTCAGGGGCGTCCGCTGCGGCTCGCCGTGGTGTGCCCGCATTTCGAGCCCGACACGGCGCCTACGGGAGCAGTGATGACCCGCATCGTGCACGAACTCGCTGCGCTGGGTCACGAGATCCATGTGGTCACCGCGTTGCCCTGGTATCGCAACCATGCCATCGAGTCTGACTGGACTGGTCGCCTCGTTCGTCGCGAACAAACTGAGTGGGGTTCCGTCACACGGGTGCACCCGTTTCCGGGCTCCGACAAGACCAATCTGCTTCGCCGGGCGCTTGGTTTTGGCGGGTTCAGCGCGCTCGCTGTGGTCTGCGGTATTCGTGGTGGTCGAGTCGACGGCGTGTTGTCGATGTCGCCGCCGCTCACCAACGGACTTATCGGCTGGCTGATGAAAGTTGTTCGTCGTGGCCCGCTGGTGTTCAACATTCAAGATGTCTTCCCCGATGCCGCCATCGAAACCGGAGCCATCACCAACGCCCGCATCATCGCCGTGGCCCGCTGGCTCGAACGCATCAGCTATCAGCGCGCCGATGCGGTCACGGTGCTCAGCGACGATCTTCGTGACAACGTGGTCGCAAAGATCCCACCGTCGTTGGCCTCGCGGGTGCGGGTGATTCCAAACTTTGTGCTCACCGACGAGATCCGCCCACTCGATCGGCTCACGGCCTATCGGGCCGAACTCGGTATCGGTTCCGAGCCCGTCGTCATGTATGCCGGCAACGTCGGCTTCTCGCAATCGCTCGACCTTGTGGTGCATGCGGCTCGCGAATTTCCTGATGTCACGTTTGTGATCAACGGCGATGGGGCGGCGAAAGCCTCGCTCGCCGAGCAAGTCGCGTCGCTCAACAATGTGCGCATGGGCGGCTATCAACCGATGCACCGTCTGGCCGAGGTGCTCGCCACCGGCGATATTCACCTCGTGCCGCTTCGACGCGGCCTCGGGCGGGTGAGCGTTCCGTCGAAGACCTACTCAATTCTCGCCGCCGGTCGTCCGGTGCTCGCTGCCATCGATCCGGGCACTGAGGTACCTCGCATCTTGGCCGCCTCGGGTGCCGGGGTCTGCGTTCCCCCCGACGATGCCCCCTCATTTGTCGCGGCGCTGGGTGAGTTGTTGACCGACACCGCACAGTGCTCGGCGATGGGTGCCAGAGGTCGCGAATGGGTGCAGAGTGCGGCTTCGCCGGCAGCAGTAGCGGCGGCGTACGAGCAATTGTTTCGCGAACTGCAGCCTCACTCTCGCCGGTGATCGCCGAATCCACGCCCAGAGGCTGTAACCTCGCATACTCGTGGCTCCTTCATCATCCGCCAAAAAAGTCGCCAAGCTCGCTCAAAAGGGCAAAGGCAAAAAGGTTCGCTTCCAAGGAGGCGCCGTTTTCCCTTTGATCGTTGCCTTGGTGACCGTCCTTGGGCTCTCGCTCATTATCTACGCTCGCTCGTCGCGGCCTGGTCCAGGTCAGGGTGCGCCAACGGCGAACGACCACTGGCACGCAGCCTTTGGCGTCTACGCCTGCGACGCCAAGACCGGCTTGCAGGTGCTGCCTAAGCTCGTTGGCACGCTCGAAGACAAAGACTCCACCGGACAATTCGTGAGCAACGAATTCGTTCGCACCGGCATCCACTCGCACGGCGATGGCATCATGCACTGGCACCCATCCACCAGTGGCGCTGCCACCGGCAGCAACGCCAAGCTCGGCGTGTTCCTGAACAACTACAACATCACGCTCACCAACGACAAGCTTGTGCTGCCGAAAGAGCAGGGCGGCCAGACGTTTGAAGAGGGCAAGTCGAAGTGTCTCGTTGATGGCAAAGAAAAGGACGCCTCGCTCAAGGTCTGGGTTTGGTCGAACTACAGCAAAGTCTCTACGGATGCGCCTCAGATCTACGTCAGCAACTTGAACGATGTTCGTCTCCTGAACGACGGCATGGTCTTCATGCTTGCGTTCGTACCTGACGACGTGAAGCCAAAGGCACCCGATTGGGCCGCTGAGTTGCCAACCCTCGGCGCTGCCGACGGCGGCGCTGTTGCCACCTCGGTTCCTGGCCAGACCACCGTTCCTGGTGCCACCACGGTTCCCGGCGCAACCACTGTTCCTGACGCCTCGTCAACAACAGTTGCGGCCGGCTCAGCAGCCAGCACCACCACAGCGGCTGTCGCCACCTCAACCACCGGCG
>JAPKZR010000345.1 GCA_026393695.1 Actinomycetota bacterium | reverse complement strand
GCGCGCCTCGCTGGCATCGAAGCCGACGACCTCGCTATGCTGGGCTACTCACAGTTTCTGGCCCAGCTCGAGGCCGGCATTGCAGCACACCACGCCGGCATGGTGCCAACGTTCAAAGAGGTGGTCGAGGCGTGTTTTAGCGAGGGACTGATCAAGATCGTGTTCGCTACCGAAACGCTCGCGGTCGGCATCAACATGCCAGCGCGCACCGTGGTGATCGACAAGCTCACCAAGTTCACCGGCGAGCATCACGCCACACTTACTGCGGGCGAGTACACCCAACTCACCGGGCGCGCCGGTCGCCGTGGCATCGACGAATACGGTCAGGCAATCGTGCTGTGGACGCCGTTTACGCCGTTCGAGCAAATCGCGGGCATCGCTGCGAGTCGATGGTTCCACCTCAACTCGGCCTTCCGGCCCACGTACAACATGGCTGCCAACTTGGTACGCACGTACTCAAGCGAGCAAGCGCATCATCTGTTGAATCTGTCGTTCGCTCAGTATCAAGCCGACGGCGATGTGGTTCGACTCGAAACCAAACTCTCGCGACGTCAGGCGCAGTTGGCCGAACTGACCGAGCAGGCCATGAGCCCGTTCGGCGACATCGAGGACTACCGCGCGCAGCTACGCGAGGCCAACAAGCCAGCGGCCTATGCGCCCGGACGCGACGACCCCATCGACCTCGCCATCATGAAGCTTCGTCCCGGCGATGTGGTCTACATCAACAAAGGCAAGTACGCCGGGCGAGCGGCGGTGATCTCTACAGCTAACCGCAAGGGCGGCACGCGTCTCAGCGTGATCACCTCGCGCCACGATCTGCTGATGCTGTCGGGCACTGACTTCGAGAGCCCGCCCGCAGTGCTTGGCAGCATCGATATGCCAGCCGACTTTGCGCCGCACCGCAACGATTTCCAACGCGAGGTTGCTGCTCGACTCGACAAGGCGAAGCTCAAGGCACAACCGCAAGGTCGCCGTATCCCAGTGGTGTCGCTCGACGGGTATCACCCGGTTGAAGACGATCCCGATTTGAAGGCTCGGCTCAAGGCCGCAGCACAAGCCGAACGTGTTGCGCGTGATGTCGAAGAGATTCGCACGCGTGTCAAGGGTCGCGGACAATCGATAGCGCGCGACTTCGACCGCGTGCTCGGCATTCTTTCGGCCTGGGGCTACATCGATGGCTGGAAGCTCACCGAAGCCGGCCAGATGCTGGCGCGCACATTCCACGAGAGCGATCTGCTCATCGTAGAAACACTTCGTCAGGGGCTACTCGACGATCTCGATCCGGCCACGCTGGCCGGACTCGTGTCGGTGTTCGTGTACGAACACCGCAGCTCTGAAGAGCCGCCGCTGGCCTGGTTCCCCAACGCATCAGTGCGCAAGCGTTGGCTACAAATAGCGTCGCTGAGCTCTGACCTTCGCGAGATCGAAGAAGAAGACGGCCTCATCTTGCATCGTTCTCCCGACGCCACGTTTTTAGCGATTGCGTTCGCCTGGGCCGCGGGCGAGGGTTTCGCCGAAGTAGTGGAAGCCGAAGAATTATCAGGCGGCGATTTCGTTCGCACCATCAAGCAGTTGATCGATCTGCTGCGCCAAATTGCCATCGTGGCCCCCGTAGCCGCCACCCGACGCAGCGCAGAGAAGGCGGCCGAGGCGTTGTTCCGCGGTGTTGTTGCAGCATCGAGTGCCGTCGAAATAGAGAACGACGTTCCGGCAGTGGTGACTTCCGACGTGTTGTCCGAGGTCGTGGGCGAGTGACTATTCGTAAGGGCCAACAATGGGGCGCACTCGTAGTCGCCTCCTCAACGATGGCCACCGTGTCATCGAATGCAGAGTTGCGCGCCATGGTTGAGGCTGCTCGTAAGAACGGCAGCGACATCGCCACCGTAGGTCTCCTTGGTGGCGACCTGATGCGCACGCTTGGCGGCGGCGCGCAGGTGTCCCGGTTTACATCGGGCGAGCTGGTTCCGCATCTTCCGATCGACGTGGTTCATGTCGTGGCCGATGGGTCACGCGAGGGTTGGTTCGCTGCCCATCTTGTCGCACGGCACACGTGGTGGCGCGGACAGCTCGTTGCGGCGATGAACGCTCAATTCATCAACATGTGGGACGTTGCTCCACGATGTCATCCCAACGACGGCCGCGTCGATCTTGTGACAGCAAACGCAACGATGAACCTTCAGCAGCGCTGGCTGGCGCGATCGCGCCTACCGCTGGGCACCCACGTTCCGCACCCGTTGATCACAACGCGCCAAGTAGCAAGCGTGTCGCTTGAACTGCCGAGCAAGACACCCTTGTGGCTCGATGGTCATCGATGGGGGAGCGCTCGGCACGTGCAGATCACCGTCGAACCCGATGCGTTCGTCGCTGTTGTGTGAAATCGCGTCGGCTACGGTCGAACGATGCACGCATGGATACTCGATGAATCACCGGGCACCTATCGCTGGGGCGAGATCGATCTGCCCGATATGGCCGACGACGAAGTACGTATCGAGGTTGTGGCAAGCGCCCTGAACCACATGGACCTGTGGGTCACTCGAGGCGCCCCGAGGCCGCATCTTCCACATGTTCCCCGATGCGACGTCGCTGGCATCGTGAGCGCGATTGGTTCGCGGGTCACCAACGTGATGCGACGTCGCTGGCATCGTGAGCGCGATTGGTTCGCGGGTCACCAACGTGGCCGTCGGCGACGAAGTGGTCATCAACCCTGGGGTCTCGCCGGTTGACGACATCGTCACCTGGGGCAACAACAGCCCGATGGCGCCGGGCTTTCGCATCTATGGCGAGCACTGCTGGGGAGGCCATGCCACCTTTGCGCAGGCACCTGCGCGCAACGTGGTGACCCGACCCGCAGGGCGCTCATGGGCCGAGTGCGCGGCCTATCCGTTGGCCTATCTCACCGCCTACCGGATGCTCAAGCGGGCTCGGCTCCAGGCCGGCGAAACCTGTTTGGTCGTTGGCGTCGGCTCAGGCGTTTCATGTGCCGCAGTCGCCCTGGCCCGCCACATGGGCGCCGAAGTCGTGGCAACGAGTCGCAGCGAGGCAAAGCGGGCCCAAGCCATCAGCATGGGCGCCCACGCCGCATACGACTCGACCGCCGACTCATGGCCCGTGCTGGCCGATGTTGTTGTCGAAAGCGTTGGCCCCGCTACATGGAATCAGTCGATGCGTTCGTTGAAGCCAGGCGGACGTCTGGTGGTGTGCGGCAGCACCAGTGGCCCCAAGGTCGAAATCACTCTGCCGCGGCTGTTCTTTAAGCAATACGAAATCATCGGATCGACCATGGGCAGCTATCAAGAGTTCACCGAGGTGACTCAGCTCGTGGCCGCAGGTCTGCCGGTCACCGTAGATACCACGTACGATCTCGCCAACTACGAAGCCGCGCTGCATCGACTCGAAGCAGGCGATCAACTCGGCAAGATCGTGCTACATCATCGCCAAGGAGCCAACAATGAACACTGACATCGAAAGCCTGAAGGACGCTGTTTGTGCCGAGGTCGATCGCCTAGCCCCACAACTACTCAAGGCCAGCCACGACATTCATGCCCACCCCGAACTCAACTTCGAAGAGCATTACGCGCACGACTTGCTGACAGACCTACTCGAGCAGGCTGGCTTGGCCACGCAGCGCCATGCGTATGGCGCCGAGACAGCCTTCGAGGCGCGCGCAGGTGACACTGGCTTCGACATTGCGGTGCTGTGCGAGTACGACGCATTGCCAACCATCGGCCACGCCTGCGGTCACAACATCATTGCTACCGCCGGGCTTGGCGCCGGACTCGCCGCAGCCGCGGTCGCCCAACGCGCGGGCGGCCGCCTGCGCATCATGGGCACGCCAGCCGAAGAAGGCGGAGGCGGCAAAATCGTCATGGCCCGCAACGGTGCATTCGAAGGTGTCGACGCCGCAATGATGGTGCATCCCGCCGATGCCGATCTGATTCGCATGGACACGATTGCGCTGCAAACCGTCGACGTTGAGTTTCATGGCAAAGCTGCCCACGCCGCTGCTGCGCCGCACGAAGGCCGTAACGCTCTCGATGCGGCGGTGCTCGGCTACATGAACGTGGCGGCGCTGCGCCAGCACATCGGGCCCAACGAGCGCATTCATGGCATCTTCACCAAGGGCGGCGACAAGGCCAACATCGTGCCCGCCGAAACCGAGATGAACTGGATCGTTCGCTCACAGACCATTGCCTCGCTGCAACCACTCAAGGATCGCGTCCTGCAATGTTTCGGGGGAGCAGCGGCTGCGTGTGGCTGCACCACCTCGAGCACATGGAACACCCACACCTACGCCGACATGATCGACAACGGCCCAATGGTGGCTTCATATGTGGCCAACTCGAGTCGCCTTGGCCGCTCGGTCGTCGACCCCACGGTGCTCGGCCGGCGCGTGGTGGGTTCAACCGACATGGGCAACGTGAGCTACCTCGTTCCATCGATTCACCCGATGATCAAGACCGCGCCCGACGGCGTGGCGATTCACACCGTCGACTTTGCGCGTTGGGCAATCAGCCCATTGGCCAATCGAGCAATCATCGACGGCGCAAAGGCAATGGCCATGACCGTGATCGACCTGTGGTGCGATCCAAACCTGATGAACGACACCAAAGAAGCCTTTAGTCGCCGACCAACAAACGTCGAAGTTCTCTAAGTCCTGCTCAGGGCTGGCGCGCAATACCGTTTCTGGTGGTGCCACCCCCGTAGAGTGGACACTCGTGACGGTCTACGTCCCCGAAGAATTCTCTAGCGACGAAAGCGACGTACTCCGTCGCTACTTCTCCAACCTCGACGGTCCGGTTTTCGCGCTCGTGAACCTGCCCGAAGTGGTGAAGGGCGCGTTGTTCGCTCGGTACAGCCGCAGCCCGAAGAGCCTGCGGCGGTTGTTCCTCGACGAGTTCGTGGGCGACCTCGACATCAGCGGCGATCAAACAGTCGATGCAACAGTCGGCCTCGAGCGCGCCGAAGAGCTCTACGAAAAAGTGTTCTTCGAGTACGGTGACGACTCAGTTGCTCAGCTCGGCGGCGTCCACCTTGCCTGCGAACAGGCCTCAAACATCTTGACCAAGGTGCTCGAGTGGGGTCGGCTGATGAGCTACCTCGAGCAGAGCACTCGCTACATCGCGTACGACTCGCGCCTCGGTGGCCGCTACCGGTTCTACCGAGACCCAGCGGTGCTCAACAGCCCGTTTGGCACCCGCTACGTGGGCGACATGGACCGCATGTTCGACTCGTACAGCCTGCTCATCAACAAGGTCACCGAGCATGTTCGCGCCACGGTGCCACGCGGCCCCGACGACAGCGATTTCATCTATCGCCAGGCCACCCGCGCTAAGGGACTCGATGCGGTGCGCGGAGTGCTGCCTGCAGCGTCGCTCAGCAACGTGGGCATCTACGGCACCGGCCAGGCGTTTGAGATGTTGCTATTGCGCATGAAGTCGCATCCGCTGCCCGAGGCTCAGCACTACGCCGAACTCATGTTGCACGAACTGCGCAAGGTCATCCCGAGCTTCCTGCGCCGCGTCGATCTTCCCGATCGCGGCGGTCGCTGGAGCGAATACATGATCAGTACCCGCGACCGCACCGCCGAGCTTGTCGATGGCATCTTCGGCGGCACGCCAGTAGAGCCAGCCGCCTCGGTCGAGTTGCTCGACTGGGATCCTGAGGCCGAAGACAAGCTGCTTGCAGCCATCTGCTACCCGCACACCAACCTGCCCGAGTCGCAGATTCTTGAGCGCGTGAAGAAGCTTGGCGCCGACGAACGAATCGCTCTTGTGCGCGCCTACGTGGGCGAGCGCGAGAACCGCCGCCATCGTCCGGGTCGCGCCTTCGAACGAATCGACTACCGCTTCGACGTAGTCAGCGATTACGGCGCCTTTCGAGATCTGCAGCGCCATCGCATGCTCACCATCGATTGGCAGCCGCTTACGCCAAACCACGGCTACGTGCGTCCCGATCTTGTCGACGGCGCCGGCATGACCGACGTCTTCGACGATGCAATGTCGCGCTCAGCTGCGCTGTACGACGCGCTGCGCCACGATTTTCCAAACCAGGCCAGTTACGCAGTCTCGATGGCCTACAGAATTCGCTACTCGATGCAGTTCAACGCCCGCGAGGCAATGCACATGCTCGAGCTTCGCTCATCACCGCAGGGCCACCCGGCATACCGTCGCGTGGCACTCGAGATGCACCGGCTCATCGCCGAAAAGGCCGGGCACTATGCCGTGGCCGAGGCGATGTCGCACATGACGCAAGAGGTTCCAGAGTTGGAGCGCCTCGAGTCAGAGCGTCGTGCCGAGAAGCGGCGCCAACAGACCTAGACTGCCGAAAATTGGCCGTGGCCAGAGACTTTCGGTGTTTGTGACCGGAGTCACTGAGGTTGTGTGAGAAGTCCAGTAACCAACGCACGTATGCTCGCCGCCCGCGTGGGGGTTTCAATGAGGAGACAATATGGCTGACGACGACACGATTGACCCAGAAGACGAAATCGTAGAACCCGAGACCGAAGAGACTGACGACGTCGATCCAGACGAGCTCAGCGAAGAAGAACTCGACGGCGACGATGAGTTCGCAGTCATCGACGACGAATTCGCCGACGACGTCGATGCCGAAGAAGAAGACGACGACGACACTGATGGTCCCGTTCGTCGCACGGTGTCCACCGACGACGACGATGACGACGACATGATCGCCCCCGACGATGTCGAAGCCGACCTTGACACCATTCTTAAAGACCGCCTCGTCGCCACCAACGACGGCGACGAAGACGACGAAGACGAGCCCGAAGATCGCTCCGAGTCAGCCGATCGTTTGCAGCCGAAGCGCTCCGACGAGCGCCTCTGCCCAAGTTGTTTCTTGCTCGTTCGCAATGGAGCCCCGAATTGCCCAATCGGCGATGACGACTGCCCACTGCTCACCAAGCCAAAGAAGAAGTAGCCACCTGATGGCGGCTGGGAAGACTCCGCTTGGCCACGTGGTCGACCTCGTGGTGTACGCACCCGTGGGTCTGTTCACGTTGGCCCAGCGCGAGCTTCCTGAGCTCATCAGCGCCGGCAAAACGAGAGTAGATAATCAAATCACGCTGGCCCGGTTCATCGGCAAGATGGCCGTGAAGCAGGGCTCAAGCGAGTTCAAGCGTCGCATGGGCGCTGCCGAAGCATCACGCAAGCCCTCACCAGCAGCGGCGCAGGTCATCGATATTCAGCCGTCGAACGACAGTGCATCACCGGTCCCTCGCAGCGCATCTGTCGCTCATTTGCCCATCGATGGCTACGACAGCTTGGCGGCTTCGCAAGTAGTGCAGCGCCTCAACACGCTCACGCCAGCCGAACTCGAAACGGTTCGCGCACACGAAGAGTCCAATCGAGCCCGCCGCACCATCTTGGGCAAGATCGCTCAACTCCAGGCGCACTGAGTATGGACCCCGTCGTACGTCGGGCAACCAGCAACGACATCGACGACCTCGCTCGGCTCCAGCAGTTGGCCCGCCAAGGCATCGAAGATGTAC
>JAPKZR010000042.1 GCA_026393695.1 Actinomycetota bacterium | reverse complement strand
GCCGTGAACGTGACCGACTCAGCCACTGACGAAGTGTCGGCGGTGGATACAACTGGCGCACTGGACGACGAAGTCGCCGCAGCGGCCGTTGAGGTGGTGTCGGACGACGACGATCCGCCGCATCCGATAAGCAACATCGATATGGCGACCGTGCCGACAATGGTTGTTCTGGACATCATCAAAGCCCTTTCGCAGGCGCTGGAACGTATGGGGGGAACTCGTTCGTCCCAGCGCCGGATCAACTTACTTGGCGAGCGCCAAGGTAACACGCCATCTTGGCGTGTGCCAACCTATTGCAATGACGAGACCAGGTCGCCCCCCGTTGCAGAGCGATGACACCATTCTTGAAGTCGCTCTCCGCTCGTTCGCCAAATTCGGCTACGACGCCACCTCGGTGCGAGCACTCAATGCCGAACTCGGGCTGAGCCACGAAACCATCACTCAACGCTTTGGCAGCAAGGCGGAGTTGTACCGGGCGGCCGTGAGCCGCGGCGTGCATCAGTTCGTAGTGGTGTTCGATCACGAGATTGCTTCGCGCAGACCGAACAACGATCTCGAGCAACTCCGCGCCACCGTTCGGGCGCTCATGATCGCTATGTCACAACACATCACGCTGGGGGAACTGTTGAACCACAAGGGCATCGGTGCGTCAGAACGAGACACACTGATGAACGACATTGGGCTGGCCGAGCGAATGCTTGAAGTCGCAGGATTGCTGCATCGCCTGCAATCGGAATCATTGATCCGCGACGTACAGCTTCGCGAGATTTGGTTCCTCGTTCAGGGCGCCACCGCCCCTTTGCACTTCGATGCCCTCGCCCAAATGTTCGATCCCATCGACGGGCCTATTGACCGCGAGCTACACATCGAGCGCATGGCCGACGCGATCATGCGCGGCATGCGTATCGACAACGAGTGATCCAGCCCGCCGGCGAATGACGTGGGCTACACGACCAGCAGTGACGACGACAGCAACTCACGGCGCAGTGCCGCCAACTTCGGCGCCGGATCACCCGAGCTAAACGAGTCGCCCGATAACGCCCGTTCGTATGATTGCCATTCCTGACGAACCCCAGCGAGGTCACCGCGCGCAGCGTGGGCGCGCATTCGTAACGCAATGAGTTCTTCGTGGCCGGGCAGCACCTTGAGCCCTTGACCTGTTGCCCAGAACACGCCATCGATATCGCCCAGCGTCAAGTAATGGCCAGCCAACACACTGGTGGCCGACGTGACCAACACCGTGAGTTGACTCGTGACTCCTTCGGCATCAGTCCACAAATATCCAGTACCAAAAAAGACCTGATCGCGAACGAGTTCGAGACCTGGGCGCAACGTGTCGATGGCATCGGCGGCACATTGAGTTCGTGCATGTTCACAACGCATCCGCAGTAAGTCGGCGTCGGTCACCACGTGGTGGTGCATGGGCAGTTGCTCGGTCAGCGTGCGGGGAATCCACTCGTCGCCATCAACGTTGGCGGCAAGACGCGCTAGCGCGCGTCGAGCATCACTGACCACATTGGCAAACGTGGCATCTCGTACATCGATTTCCCACAACGCCGTACGCGCAGCTGTGCGAGTCGACCGGTCCCGGTGCTGGCTCAGCCACACCACGAGCTCGAGAGCTTTCGAACGTTCGAAGGACGCGACCACGCCCATTCGATCGCACACCTCGACAGGTCCGAGAATGCGCACCATCAGCGACCAGGGTGGCTCAACCCAACCGAGATCGCCGATGGTCGCACCCTCGGTGGGGGGAGCAACAACAGTCAGTTCGGCTGGCAACAGTGCCGTGTCTGCTGCATCGAGCAACTCGCGCAAACACCCGATTTCGTCGGCCGTAAGACCAACCGGAACAATCGCAATACCAAGCGGTTGCAACACCCAATCGTGGGTGCGTTGTTGCAGCCGCCAACGCGCACCAGTCACTGGTCGATCGACCACAACGGCCAACCCACGGCCGCCAATAGCGGTAAGCCGAACGAGTTCGTGGTCGAGATCAGCGGTGGCTTCAGACGATTCGCCGCTGTGTGCCGCCACAACGATGGCCGGCTCCCATGCCTCGACCGACCCTGGCTGCGAGCGCAGCGCAAACGTGGACACCGACGCATTGGTCATTGCCGCGATCGCGCCGATATGACCGACAGCAGCGTCGATCGCTTCGTCGAGGCACCGGGCTGTCTGCGATGCCGGTCGGCCGAGGTGGGCTTCGTTGAGGCCACACGTAATGAGCTGAACCATCTCGGACAACGGCGAAACCGACACCGATGCTGCAATGGCTCGAGCCACGTTCGCCGCATGCGGTTGATCGGCTTCGATGACCAAGAGCGCTACCGCCTCAAGATCTACAAACACCTGCAGTGGTTCGCCAGAAGTGATTTCGGCAGAACGGCCCACATGCACCAATGCGGGGCACGGCTGGTGAGACGTGCGAGCGAATGGCGCGAGTTCATCGAGACCCACACAAGCAGGCAGTCGCCATCGGTCAGGGCGAACCGCCAACCACGGTAACGGCGCGGTGGGGGTCGGTCCCGAGAGAACCATCTCAAGAGCGCCATCGGTGGATTGCAGCACAGCGAGAACTCCCACACCGGAAACCACGTCGGCGATCTGGGACGACAACGCACGCAGCACGATGTCGAGTCGAGCCAATCGGTCGCCTTCGTCGAGACGACGAACAATGGTCTCGGCAACAACAAGGTGCTGATTCGGGACGGGCACGCGAGCCTCGCCGACCGTGGCGCGCAGGTGGCGACGTCGCCGCAATGTGATTGCCGCCACCACCCCGGTGGCGATCATGACGGCGCCCCCAAGTCCGATGGGGGCGGGCGCTTGCCGAGGCGACTTCACCTCACACGTAACCGGCTTTGGCTCGGGAGTGGCCACCGCAGGCAGTAGCCGCGACACCACCTGCGTGAGCGGAGCCGATCGGGGATGGGTCGCCGACGACGAAGCCGAGACCCCACGGGGGATCAAACCAACCAGCATCAACAACGCCGCCACGATTGCAGCCGCACTCTGTTGGGAGGATCCGAGAGCGCTGAGGCGAGGCGCCGACTTGCCTGCGAGCGCCGCGGCGAGCTCGATGGCCACGCTCAGCACCAAGCGACCCCATGCAAGCCACAACACAACCGCCAACAACTTGATGGCCGCGCCGTCGCTGATGTCGCCACTCCGCACGGATGCCCACACTGTTGATGCTGAAGGAAACGGCGTGGGCCACGGTCGGCCAACAAAGCTGACCAAACCGATTGGGACACCAATCAGCAACGAAAGCGGCGCAACGAGAGCCGCAAAACCACGGAGTAAACGGGACACGGTGAACCCTTTCTGCTGATGAAGCGGTGCGAGCAACTAGTGCGTGACCGGCTGCGCGAAACGTGTTGCGCGAACCGACTTTGTTGCGACGCCAACGAGGCGTAACAGCGTTGTCGAGACGGTGGACTGAACGGTGACGGTGACACGATTGGCGCTCACGGCTACTGAACCGTCGACGCCGTGCGCAACCAGATACGCCTCGGCATTTCGCCTGGCACGAACAGCGTCGAGAACCCATTGACCAGTGCGCAGCGAGACCACCTGCTGGGCGCCTACACGAGCCGCGTTCTCGGCATGGTCAGACGCCGACACCTTGGCGCCCACGATGCGGCCACCATCGATGACAAGGCCAGCGCAACAGATGACCGCCATTGTGATGACAAGCACAAAACCGGTGATCGACCCGCTGTCGCGTTTTGTATGTTGCCGGCGCGAACGAGAGCTGTTGACGTGAGTCATCAGCCGGCCCGATACTGATCGATAACTTCGGTCGAGCTTGCTGTGAGCGTGCGAGCAACCGCACCAACCAGGCTGGTGCCTTGTTGATTCAGCCTGCACGAAACTGTCACCGTGACCGAACTCGCAGCGAGTGCGTTGCTCACCTGCACACCAACAGAGGTGGAAGCACAGTTGAATCCGTTGTTCGCTAAGTCGGCAGCAGCCACCAGCTGGGCCACGCTTTGCATCTTGGGCCTGGCAACAATCGACGCTGCGCGAGCAGCTTGGTCGGCTGCGTGGCGAACCTGCTCGGTGGCCCCGCCAGCTCTGCCAAGAAACACCACAAAAGCCATCAACAGCACGAACACCGGAGCGAGGAGAACCATCTCGACGGTCGCGCTGCCGATGTCGTTCGCGGTTCTGCGGTTCAAGAAGTTGCGCACCATGGATCACCTCTGAGTTGGTGCAGTGTGACGAGCTGCATGGAAATCAACGGCTCGATTCGGGGACAAATCGTTCTCGCGGTTCAATCACCGTGCGGGTGACCGAATTGGGAAAGAACGGAACGATGCGGGGCACTGACAGAACTACCGAAACCGACACATATCCGCCTGACACGGTCAGGGTTGGCGCATGCGCAAGGTGTGAGCCAAGGTCGGCGACCGTGGATTGCGCTACCGCAACGGCGCTACTCGGACGAGCCGACACCGACGACGCCGCTGCGGCACCTTGAGCGGCCGCTGCCGACGCCACGTTGGCGGCATGGAAATAGATAGCGGTTTGCACACCCAAGAACACGAGGAGCACCAGCAACGGGGTGAGGATCACCAACTGTGTGGTGGCCTCACCCCGATCGCGGCGCGCCGATGATCGAATGCTGTTCGGCGAACCGTGCTTGAGGGAGCTCATGGTGAGATCAACCGAGGTTGATTGAGTTCGCCTTGTTCTGCACGCGGGTGGTGATGATCACACCGACACCAATTGCGAGAGCAATCAGAGCCGCAGCGAGCACAACCGTGGTGGCGCTCACTTCGCCGCGGTCGCGGTCGGTCTCGGCCGACGCACGAAAGCGCACCACGTAATAGGTCCAAATTGGGGTGAGCATTGACATGAGAGTTCTCCTAACGAGTTATTGCTGTGGGCAGGGGGCTGTGAAAAGCGACATCGACCGGGTCACAGCGCCCGGACAATCTGCTGGAGGGCTGGGTAGCCCAACAACACCATGAAGCCAACGAACATCAACACAGTGGGTAGCCCCATGCGCTCTGTTGCGGCTTGTGCGTCGGCTTCGATTCGCGCCATTTGATGCGCGCGCAGTGCTGCTGCTTTGGCCGACAACGACAACTTGACGCGGGCGCCTTGTTCGCCGGCGAGCTGAACGCTCGCCGCAATCTCAGCGAGCTCACGAACTCCGATCGCTTCACCGAGCTCGGTGAAGCTGCTCCACGGAGACTGACGTTTGGTGCGCGAGCGAAGCAGAGCGTTGCGAATCTGGGTGAACGCCCATCCGTCGCCCGCCTGCGCTGCAGCTTCGAGCGAGGTCTCAATTCCGGCACCGCCAGCCAAGAGAATGTTGACAAGATCGAGGTAGCTCGACAGCGCGTTACAGAAGCCTGCCCGACGGGCTTTGGCCTGTGACCGAAGAGTGAGATCGGGCACCACAAATCCGACAGCCGCCGCGACGAGCGCTGCTCCAAAGGCCACCGCGTTGGGTAGCGGTGACCCGGCAAACCGCAAGCTCACGGCAAACGCAACGGCAATTCCTGCCAACGCCAGGGTGGTTGCAAACTTCTCCGCCACGAACCGTTCGACCGGGCGCTCCATCACAGCGAGATCCTTTTCGACACGCGAACCAAGGCGTCCGACAAGTACTCGCGACATGGTGTCGGCCAAACCGCTGCGGGTCGGCATCGTGGGCGCCGAACGCTGATCGGCGACAGAGACGCCGATCCGCTCAAGGCGCTGGAACGAAACCGCTAATGCGGCAGGACGGGCTGTCAGCGCCCGAACGATGACAAAGAGCCCAAGCCCGACACCCGCACCCAGCCACACGCTTGCGTTCATGGCGCGACCTTCGCCAGCGAACGGCGGGCCACGAATCGCTGCGGCATGGCGATGCGGCCCATGCGAGACATCAATACGAACGATGCGCCAAACGTTGCGAGAATGACGGCCAACACAACTTGGCCGGCGACGGTGTCGTACGGACGAAGGTACGCGCGGTCGAGCAGCAACAACCCAACAACAAAAACGGCAACCACTGCGACGATGATTCGCACCGCGCTTCGGCCGCGAGCACGACCGACCCAGACCCGAGTGCGCATGCGAGCCTCATCGCGAGCGCTCTCGGCAAGATGGCCCAGCAATGCGCCGAGATCACGGGCTTCCTTCTCTGCCGCGATGACGAGCGCGACCACAACAAAGTCGGCCATTGGATGATCGACCTCATCGGCGAAGCGGCGCAGTGCTGAGGGAAGCCCTTCATAACCAATGCGGGCAGCGAGCCGTTGGACCGGCGCAGCGAGCGCTCGGGGTGCCAGCGAAGCAGTTGCCCCGATCGCATGTTCCAAACCATTGGCCGCAGCAAGGGTGTCGCGAATCTGCTCGGTCCACGAAGCGATGGCTTCGACCAACTCAAGTTCTCGGCCATGCGCTCCGCGCCCGCGCAGCGCGCTTGGCGCATACCAACCCGAGGCGGCTGCAACGGCAGCGAGGACGGGCCAATGGCTGGCGGCTATTGCCACGACGGCCGCCGAGAATGCCAGCAGTAGTCGGAGTAGCGCTCGGTCGGCGTGGTGGGCGAGTTGGCCCCCGAGTCCCTCAGAGTGGACGAACAGAACCCGACCACGCACGCCGGCGCGCGCCAGAAACAATCCGAGGCCAACAAGAGCGCCGAGCATCGCGACGATGAGCGCGTTCACGAAACCCACCACCCTTCGGGCTTGTCGAGGTAGGCCGCATCGAAACCGTGCGCCTCAAGGAGCGCCAAGGTTGTCGAGCGAAGTGGATAGCCGGGAACAGCGCGACCATCGAGCCCTGGCTTGAAGACTTCGTTCGAGACGATGCGAACGCCGTCGGCATCGACGACCTCGCGAATGCTGGTGACGCGACGCACTCCGCCGATGGTTTCGATGTGTACTACGAAATGCAGTGCCGTGGCCAACAACAAGTTCACCGTGTCTACTGGCAAACCCAGTTCGGCCATCGAGACATACGCCGCGAGTTTCGGGAATACGGTGCGGCTCGAGTCGGCGTGCATCGTGCACATTGACCCGTTGTTGCCTTGGCTCATCGCCATCAACATCGGGAACGCTTCTGGTCCTCGAACCTCACCGACGACAACCCGATCGGGGTCCATGCGCAGCGCCATCCGAGTGAGATCGACCATTGTGATCGCGCCGCGACCTTCGATGTTGGCCGGCCTACTTTGCAACATGTCGTAGTCGGGGTGAAGCTCTTCGAACCGGTCGAGCCCGAGTTCGTAGGCGTCCTCGATTGTCACGATGCGTTCGTCGACGGGTACCTCGTTGAGCAACGCGCGTAACAGCGTGGTCTTGCCACTTCCCGTTCCACCGGCGATAACCATGTTGCGCTTGGCCCGAACGGCGGCGGCAAGGAATTCGGTGAGGCCTTCGTCGAGGAGGCCGTTCTCTTCGAGTTCACGCAGCGAGCTCAGTTCGAACCGATGCTTACGAATGATCACGCTCGGCCTCGAGCTCACCTCCATCGTCGCGAACAAACGTGAGCCATCGGGCAACTGAATGTTGAGTTCGGGATTTGCGGCGTCGAAGCGACGCTCGCTGCGACCAGCACGGGCGGCAACGAGGCGCACCAGATCGATCAGTTCTTCGTCGGAGTCGACCACTGGCGCAAAGGCAACCCGACGCCCATCGACGGTCTTGACCCATGTTGAGGCCGCCCCGCGAATGTGGATGTCGCTGATCTCTGAAGAATCGAGCAACGGCTGAATGCGGCCGAGTCCGAGCACACGAGCGAGCACTGCATCGGCGAGTCGAGCCTCGCCTTCTCTCGACAACGTTTCGACCCCGCCAGCGAGGTGACGCGCCGCGAGCGAGTCGAGATGATTACCCACGATGCGGCGAGCGAAATCGCGCTCAGTGGTGAGATCAAGAGCTGGCTGCACGGAGGCACTGCGCTCGATGCGCTGGTCGGCGAGTGCCTCGCTGACGGCCTGCGAAATGGAGACGACAAGCTGCTGGTCGATCGTGATCATGCGGTCACCTGCAGCGGAGTTGCGAACGCCGTCTCTTCGACACCATCGCCGTCGCTCGACGCACACAGGTCGCGGAGTAGCGCGTCAAGCGCCGCATCTCGTGAGCGTTGCTGGCGTTGCGTGCGTGCCGCTGCGATGACGCCCCACACGCGCTGGTGCGTTGCATCCGCAACGTCGGCAACGCCGTATGGCTGGGCAGTATTCAGCACCACCATTGGCGAGGCGCAAGCGCTGAGTAACTGCGACCGATGCGCTAACGCAACGGTCGCCTCAAGCGAGTTGTTCGACACGACAATCGTGTGGTCAGCCGAGGCCGCCGCGGCGAGCGACGCTGACCCAGGCCGAATTCGACCGATGTCGACGACCACGATGGTGTCTACGCCAGCGACCGCCGCCAACACGTGCCCGAGGGCGGCGCGCAGCGCAGCATTTGTTTGCTCTGCGGACGGATGTGCCACAACGACGGCAACGCCATCACGCGTGGTCTGCGCGAACCGCCACACATCATCGGCATCGATGCCCGTGCGAGCCGCGCCGGCGAGTTCCATGAGGCCGGGTTTCAGCGCAACATCCAAACAAGCGGCCAAGCAACCGCCGTCGGGATCGGCCTCGATGAGCAGCGCGCCGTTGCCAGCCCGAGCGACGAGATCGTACGCAAGGGTTGTTGCGCCGCAGGAACCGTTCACTGTGCCAACTGCGATCAGTGTCATATCAGTGATCACCAACTCGTGCGAGCTGCACCTTTGCGGCCGATGCAACGGCGCTCGACAGCGAGATGGGGCCACGAACGGTCACGATTGTTGAGGTGCCATCTGGGGCCAACGACACCGACCACACGATTGCTTGCTCGTCGAGCAAGGTGGCTTGGGTCTCGCCTGCGACCCCAACCGAAGTGACCACAACTCGCACGTGATCGTTGGGAGCTAGATCGGGCGGCACTTGTCCGGGGGCCAAGGCCATGCTCGTGAGTGCCTCGCCATTGAGCAGTGGTCGTGCAGCCGTGACGAGTGACTGAGTCAATGGCGAATCGGCGGCGATGTCGACGAGCGCAATCTGGCCAATCAGATCGACGGCGTTGCGGCCCCGAACCATCGCTGTGGTTGCCCCAGCCATCTCGGCTCCCTTGAGATCGCCAGCCACGATGGCGCTACCACGCGCAACCGAGCGAGACGCGACCACAACAGTGGTGGTGGCATTGCTTCGCGAACTGAACATCACAGCGAGCAACGCACAACCAGCCACGAGCACCACGCCCACGACAAGTTCGGGCACACGCAATGGCCGCGACCGTGGCGTCGGAGCGGTCGCTCGGGACACCCGACCAGCCGCCCCCGAGCGAGCACCTTGGGGCCTACGCGCAGCACGTGTCGGCATTGCTTCAATACGCTCCGCCACGAAAACCTCCGTTGTAGCCCCGCCAGGGGATGGGCCCACTCGCCGCATCATCGAACTTGTGTGCACTTCAGGTCTATGAATGGAAAACGCGAGTTCAACTAGTCCATTCAGCTCACATCAGCCCTCGAATCTCTGCAAAGGCTCAAGGACAAGGACAAATTCGCGCGCTCCGAGGTCGTGCTTCACCCTCGCCCGAGTCGACACCACGCGTGAGGTCCGCCATTCCACGGCGTAGCCTCTGAGCCATGTCGACGACGGTCCCACCTCTGGATCTCCCCCAAGCAAACGATGCTTGCTGGTGTGGCAGCGGCCGCAAATACAAGCGCTGCCACAAGCCACTCGAAGGTCGAGTCGTGCAGGGAGAAATCAGTCCCTACCGGCCTGTACCAGCGCACATTGTTCGCCCGAGCTACGCCGATTCAGGCCAGATCGTGCGCTGGAGCGAGCCGCGGGTCAAGACTCCAGAGATCATCGAACGCATGCGCCATGCGGGCAAGCTGGGCGCCGAAATTCTGCGCCTCGCGGGCGAGATGGTGCGGCCCGGAATCACCACCGACGAGATCGATGCCTACGTGCATCAGCTCACCATCGACGCCGGCGCCTACCCCAGCCCACTGAACTACGGCGGCTACC
Source organism: Actinomycetota bacterium (assembly GCA_026393695.1). GTDB lineage: Bacteria > Actinomycetota > Acidimicrobiia > Acidimicrobiales > Ilumatobacteraceae > WLMZ01. The sequence goes on along the minus strand of JAPKZR010000042.1, from coordinate 2,225 downwards.
GCAAGAGCGTGTGCACCAGCGTCAACGAAGTGATCTGCCATGGCATCCCCGACTCACGAGCGTTGCTTGATGGCGACATCATCAACCTCGATGTCACCGCGTACATCGGCGGCGTTCACGGCGATACCAACGCAACATTCTTGGTCGGCGATGTCGACGAGGCCAGCCGCAACTTGGTCAAGGTGGCCGAAGAATGCATGTGGAAAGGCATCGAGGCCGTTCGCCCCGATCGGCCAGTGAGCGACATCGGTAAGGCCATCGAGTCGCACGCCAAACCTCACCGCTACGGCGTTGTGCGTGCGTTCATCGGACACGGCATCGGCGAGCAATTTCACACCGATATCCAGATCCTGCACTACTACGACTCACGGGCCAACACCATCATGCGCCCGGGCATGACCTTCACCATCGAGCCGATGATCACGCTTGGCACATGGCAGCACCGCATGTGGGATGACGACTGGACCGCGGTCACTGCCGACGGCAAACGAACTGCGCAATTCGAGCACATGATTCTCGTCACCGACGATGGCTTCGATGTGCTCACCGGCGGTGAGGGCGCTGTGTCGCCCACGGCTCCCTGGAACCGCTGAACACGTCGTCGCGCTGCCCACTGGTTCGTCAGCGTCGCGAACGTTGGTGTTCGACCCCGTTGAGCCACCACGTAAACAAGTCGCTGTCATGAACACCGAAGGCGGCATCTACGGCTTGCCCGCAGGCCTCAATGTCTCCGGCGCACAACGCACTGATGGCCTGCGACAAATCACCTTGGGGCCACGGCAGAGCACTGAGCGTTCGTTGGCTCACCCGCATCGTGGTGGCCGATAAACCGCTGCCCGCTGACTGATGCGCAATTGATACCGATGCAACGGGCGACGTGAGCACCGCAGCGATGGCAAGCACATCGACGCCCTCATCGGGAACGACCCGAATGACGGGCACCGCTGGAAGCCATGCTCCCGACACGTCGGCGACGGCCTCGAGCACATGCGTTTGCGTGGCAACGAGCACCTTCGGCACCAGGCAGCGCTCGGCCCACCGTTGCATGAATGGCGCCAGTTTCGATCGGTCGACGCGCGGCATCTCGAAGCGTTGTTTGGCGAAGCGCGTTGCAACGCGACCCCAATGACACTCGGCGACATCGATGAGTCCTGTGGTGATGAGCGGAGGTCCGTCGGCGGTGTCGCTGACTGCGCCGACAAGCCCGTAGTACTGATCGCGGAAGTTGGCGGTGACGAGCGCGTGATCGGTAAGGACGCCACGAGCAAGCACCGACGGAACGGGCGGCAACCCGAGCGAGTCGGCGACGAGCACACCCCAATGGTCGTTGGCGTTCGCGAAGTGTTGATCGAGAAGCGATGGCGTCGCGTGAAAGCTGACGCCGCTGGTTCGCTCGATGATCGGATGCGCGAGCGAGCCTTCAACAGCGCGCTCGAAGCCGACGGCACAGGTGCGCACCATCGCGTCGAAGACATGCTCGGGCGACGACCAGAACCACTTGATCGATGCCTCGCGCAGCACACTCGCCCGAATCGGCCCAGCGTCTCGCGCCGTAAGCAACGACACCGGCAGCACCAGACCAACCCGGCCACCATCAGGGCGGGCGAGACGCACAGTCAGCGCGAGAAAATCGGCCGCCGCATCGGCGTAGGGGCCGCCACCAAATGCCGACCGGCCCGAGCGCGCCGTAGCACTTGCCATCTGCGACAAGAACGGCGGATTGCCGACCACTACGTCGAATCGTCGATCACCCCAATCGCGCTCCAACGAGTCGCCTTGCAGGGTCTCGATCTGTTCGGTCGTCGTACCACGAGAGAGCCCACCAAGATCGATGTCGGCCCCAGTGAGCTGCGGGATTCCTCCGGCTGCACGAATGGCTCGCGCGGCTTCGATGAGGAAACGGCCGTCGCCGCAGGCCGGATCGAGCACACGCACCACGCTGCCTGGTTGCACGTGAGTGATGGTCCGCTCGACAACGTGAGCAACGAGCGCGTGCGGGGTATACCAAGCACCGGTGCGCTTACGCTCGTCGGCCGACAACGAAGTGTCGTACGCGTCGGAACCGCTGTGTTGAGGAACGAAGGAACTCACGATGGGCACAGGCTACGAGCGTGGGGAAATGCGGCACGGCATGATCGAACCTCTATCGTTTCGGTCGTGTCATTCGGAACCGAGTCGGGCCGCTATCTCTCCTTCAATCGTGACGAGTGGGCGATGCTGCGTGC
>JAPKZR010000143.1 GCA_026393695.1 Actinomycetota bacterium | reverse complement strand
TCTTGACAGTTTGTAAACCACTCGGTCACGATCGGTACTCATGACTACTCCTGTCGCGCTATATCTGCAAGACGCCCACACCATTTCCGAGGGAATCGAACTGGTCCGCTACGCCGAGGACAAAGGGTTCGATGCCGTGTGGCAGGCCGATAGCCGGCTCGTCCGCGACGCCGTCGTGCCCATGGCAGCGTTTGGCGCAACCACCAACCGCATCAAGATCGGTTCGGGTGTTATCGATTGTTGGACCCGCAATCCGGCGCGACTCGCAAGCACATTCAGCACACTCGACGACCTCGCGCCAGGCCGCTACATCTGCGGACTCGGCGCATGGTGGGATCCACTCGCAGCCAAAGTTGGCATCGAGCGACTTCGGCCGCTCACCGTCATGCGCGAGATCGTCACTGTTGTGCGCGCGCTGTTGAATAACGAAACCGTCACGTTCGATGGTCACTATGTGCATCTCGACGGCGTTGAGCTCGACTACGTCTACCAAGAACGTCGACCCAAAGATGTGCCCATCTACATCGGTGCCACCGGCATGCAGATGATGGAGCTCACTGGCGAGATCGCCGACGGCGCAGTGCTGAACTATCTCGTGTCGCCGAGCTACAACGTCGGCGCCCTCGAGGCGTTGGCTCGCGGCGCTGCCAAAGCCGGACGCACCCTCGACGACATCGACCGCCCGCAGTTGGTGGTGTGTTCTGTAGACCGCAACCGCAAGCACGCGCTCGACAATGCTCGCTTGTTGGTCACGCAGTATCTCGGCCAGCAGCCACACATCATGAAGGCGTCGGGCGTACCCCAAGAGTTGCTCGACGAAATTGGTGCGGTGCTCACGTGGCCAGCCACACACGACGAAGTTGTGGCCGCGAGCAAGATGGTGCCCGACGACATCGTGCAGATGATCACCGCCAGCGGTGAGCCCGACGAAGTACGTGCCAAGGTCAGCGAATACATCGCAACCGGTTGCACAACCCCGATTCTGTATCCTTTGGCCGACGATGTGCGATTGATGATCGACACGTTTGCGGGGGGAATCTGACCTCTCCGGTCGCACGTTTTGGGGAGTCTCACATGACCACAACTCACTTGGGTCGGCGCGTCAGCGCCGCCTTGTTGATTCTCGGCTCGATGGGCATCAGCGCGTGTGGCAGTTCTGGTTCGGCGCCGACAACCGATGCCGCGGTCGAGACCGTGGTTGTGGTTGGGTTCGACAACGATCAGAGCCGAGTGCTCACCGAGGTCTACGCCCAAGGTCTCGAAAAGGCGGGCATCCGCGTTGGCCGTAAAGACCCCGTGGCCGATCTGGCCGAAGGCTACGCCGCGATCAACAGCGGTCAGGCCGACGTTCTCATTACCTACACCGGCGACCTACTCGCCCAGGTCATCGCCGCAGAACCAGACGCTGCTGCCGCAACAACTACCGCGGCCCCTGCGTCGAGCGTGACAACCATCGCGTCCACCAGCACCGTCGCGGCTGCCACCACTACTGCACCACCAGAACCGGCGGCTCCAGTGGTCACTGTTGCCGGCCAGACCACGACCACTGTTGGACCGCCCGTGAGTTCGGGGCAATCAACTGCTGATCGGGTGACCGCCCAGATCAACGCCATCGGCGAAATCCTGCCCAGCACAATGTTGTTCGGAGCCCCCGCGCTGGCGCAAGACAAGCCCAGCATTATCTGCTCGAATTCGGTCGCTACCTCGAACTCGTTGGCCACCATGTCCGACCTCGCTGCCGCGGCCAACCTCGTCACCTTCGCGAGCACTGCCGAATTCGCTGCGAGCACCTCGTTTGGTCTCGCTGGCTTCACCAAGTTGTACGGCGCCACATTGAGCAACGTCGTCGAACTCAATGAAGCCAAGGTGGCCGACGCCATCACGAAGGGCGACGTCGGCTGCGGCGTCATGCGCAGCACCGACCACAACATCACCAGCGATATGTCGCAACTCGAGGACAACCTCGGCCTTGCCACCGATCAGGCGGTCCTGCCGCTTATCTCGAGCGCGGCGTCGACGCCCGGTATCACCCAGCGACTTGACGCAATCAGTAGCGCTCTGGGTACCGCAGACATTCGCGCGATGATGCACGCGATCATCGTGAGCAAGGGGCGCCCAACCATCGTGGCTGAGAACTGGCTCCGATCGGTTGGAGTCACAACGCAGTAGTTGGGGTAGCAACTAGCAAGCCCTCTATATGGCTATGGTTCCCATTTGTGATTGAGATCCAAGGACTGACCAAACGTTTTGGGAAAACCGTCGCGGTCGATCAGCTGAGCTTTCAGGTCGCCCCTGGCCGAGTCACTGGATTTCTCGGACCCAACGGATCCGGAAAGAGCACAACGATGCGTTGCATGCTCGCGCTCGATCGTCCCGACGCAGGCGCGGCATTGTTCGATGGACGCCCGTACCAAACGATCAAGCGACCGCTGTTCGAAGTTGGCGCGCTGCTCGATGCTGGCTATGTACATCCGGGGCGCACGGCTCGCAACCACTTGCGCACCATCGCCTCGTCAAACGGCATCGGAGCCACACGAATCAACGAAGTGCTCGAGTTGGTCGGCCTCACCGAAGTCGCCAAGCGGCGCGTCGGTGGCTTCTCGCTCGGCATGCGCCAGCGCCTCGGACTCGCATCGGTTCTGCTTGGCGATCCGCACACAGTGATTCTCGATGAGCCCGCAAACGGACTCGACCCTGAAGGAATTCGGTGGATGCGAGATGTGCTCGTGCATCTCGCCAGCCAAGGCAAGACCGTGCTCGTCAGCAGCCACCTGCTCAGCGAGATGGCATTGATGGCCGACGACTTAGTGCTCATCGGCCGGGGCCGTTTGGTCGAAACGTCGTCAGTAGAGACCTTCGTCGCCAAGCACGCCCGGCAGTGGGTCAGAGTGCAAAGTCCCAACGTTGATTCCTTACGACAACCGCTCGTCGAGTTCGGTGCTGCAATCACCGTTGTGAATGACACCACAGTCGACATCACGGGTGTGGGCGCCGCGACTATTGGCGAGCTTGCTGCACGACATGGTGTCGTTCTGCACGAACTCGCTCCGCAGCAAGGCTCGCTCGAAGAAGCATTCCTTGAGGTCACCGCAAACAGCCAGGAATATCGCACCCACAGCCCCTTCGCTCCCCCGCAGGTTTCATGATGGATCTTCTTCGTAGCGAATGGATCAAGCTCCGCACAATTCGCGTGACCTATGTCCTCACCATCATTGCTGCGGTTTTTCCGCTGTTAATCGTGGTGCTCGTGGCAGCGCTTATCGGCGACGTCAATGACTTCTCCGGCTCAGATTTGGTCACGATGATTACCCAGTCAATGGTGCTCAGCGCCTTACTGCTCGGCGTGGTGAGCACACTGAGCATCACCAACGAATACGGCAACGGAACAATCCGACTCTCGTTCGCCGCCACACCAAACAGGCGCAGGGTGCTCATCGCCAAGGGCCTCGTCGCATTGGCGTTCTCGATGGCCGTCACCACAATCGTGATGTTGGTTGCATTCGCTGCTGGCTCGACGATTCTCAATAACCGCGACGCCAGCCTGTCGTTCGACAGCCACACCAACACCGCGTTGGTGGGCTTGGTGCTGCTGTCGGGAATGCTGTGCCTGCTCGGCTACGGCCTCGGACTCATCATCCGCAACTCGGCCGCGTCAGTCACCCTGCTGGTGCTGTGGCCGTTGCTCCTCGAGAACCTCGCGCGAATTGTTCTTTCTGTGGCGAAGGTGAAGGACCCCACCACGTGGCTGCCGTATCAGTCGGCGATGCGCATGGTGAGTCCGCCCGAGTTCGACGGGGGCGACTCCAGCGGACTGAGCGCCGGAATCCCGCTGGCGGTGTTGGTGATCGTGCTCATTGGTGTGGGCATCGTGATCAACGAACGCCGCGACGCTTAGCGAGAACGCTGCTCGAGTCGGT
>JAPKZR010000142.1 GCA_026393695.1 Actinomycetota bacterium | reverse complement strand
GCGATACACATCGAGCTTGGCGCGGCTGTCTTCGATGTCGAGATTGCGCATCGTGAGTTGGCCAATTCGATCGAGCGGACCAAACGGAGCGTCTTCGACCTTTTCCATACTGAGACGCTCGGGCGCGTAGGTGAGGTGTGGGCCGGTGGTGTCCAAAATGGTGTAGTCGTCGCCGCGACGCAGACGCAGTGTGACCTCGCCGGTGACGGCCGAACCCACCCAACGCAGCAATGCTTCGCGCAGCATCAGGCTCTGCGGATCGAACCAACGACCTTCGTAGAGCAAGCGACCAAGGCGACGACCCATCGTGCGGTAGTTCTCTTGGGTGCCTTCGTTATGAATGCCGGTGACCAAGCGCTCGTAGGCAATGTGCAACAGCGCCAGACCCGGCGCTTCGTAAATGCCGCGGCTCTTGGCTTCGATGATGCGGTTTTCGATCTGGTCGCTCATGCCGAGCCCATGGCGTCCGCCGATGATGTTGGCGGCCAACACAAGCTCGACCTGACTGGCGAACTCTTGGCCGTTGATGGCCACTGGCCACCCTTCGTTGAAACGAATGCTCACGGTCTCGGCATCGACGACCACGTCTTCGCGGTAGTGAGCCACGCCCATGATGGGCTCAACAATGTCCATGCTCGTGCCCAACTCTTCGAGCAGCTTGGCCTCGTGCGTGGCGCCCCAGATGTTGGCGTCGGTGCTGTAGGCCTTTTCTTTGCTGTCTCGGTAGGGCAGCTTGCGCTGAATGAGAAACTCGCTCATCTCGGCGCGGCCACCGAGCTCGCCAACGAACGCTTCGTCGAGCCATGGCTTATACACGCGCAGGTTGGGGTTCACCAGCAAGCCATAGCGGTAGAACCGCTCGATGTCGTTGCCCTTATAGGTGCTGCCGTCGCCCCAGATATCTACGTTGTCTTCTTGCATCGCGCGCACGAGCAGCGTGCCCGTGACGGCGCGGCCTAATGGGGTGGTGTTGAAGTAGGTCTTGCCGGCGGTGCTGATGTGGAAGGCGCCACACTGCAGCGCGACCAAGCCCTCGTGCACCAGCTCGGTGCGGCAGTCGATGATGCGAGCCAGTTCGGCGCCGTATTGCTTGGCGCGGTCGGGGACGCCCGGCAGATCGCTTTCGTCTTGCTGGCCAAGGTCGGCGGTGTATGCGTAGGGAAGGGCACCCTTTTCGCGCATCCAGGCCACGGCCGCTGATGTATCGAGACCACCGGAGAAGGCAATGCCCACTCGTTCTCCAACCGGCAGCGAAGTGAGCACCTTTGACATAGGCCCCTTACGGTAGCCACATGGGGCCAACGGCACACGGAACGTCAGCTTTTCTCGGCAGCACTGTGAGTCGGCGCAAATAATTGTTACTATGCCCGTAGTGCAAATACCGGTGCGGTGTTCGGGGCATTCAGCCCCATTCAGCGTCGCCCGACCCGTCGCTACGAATAGAAAGACCTTCCGATGACATCGTTCGACCTTGATCTCAGCAAGTACAGCCTCGGATGGAACGACGATGTCGAATACGCCTTCAAGTCCGAAAAGGGGCTTGACGAGGGCGTTGTCGATCAGATTTCGTGGTGGAAGGGCGAGCCCAAGTGGATGACCGACTTCCGCATGAAGAGCCTGCGCACCTTCGATCGCAAGCCAATGGCCGACTGGTTCGCCATCAACATGCCCGATCTCAACTTCCAGGACATCTATTACTACCTGCGTCCCAAGGCCGACCAGACCGACAACTGGGATGACCTTCCCGACCAGATGAAGGCCACCTACGAGAAGTTGGGTATCCCCGAGGCCGAGCGCAAGTACCTCGCTGGCGTCACCTCGCAGTTCGACTCTGAGGTCGTGTACCACCGCAACCGTGCCGAGCTTGAAGAGCAGGGCATCTTGTTCTGCGACATGGATACCGCTTTGCGCGAGTACCCCGATCTCGTCAAGCAGTACTTCGGCAGCGTCATTCCTCCTGGCGACAACAAGTTCTCAGCGCTCAACTCAGCCGTGTGGAGTGGTGGCTCCTTCATCTACATCCCACCAGGCGTCAACTGCGAGATGCCACTGCAGGCCTACTTCCGCATCAACTCCGAAAACGCTGGCCAGTTCGAGCGCACGCTCATCATCGCCGACGAAGGCAGCCAGGTTCATTACATCGAGGGCTGCTCGGCTCCGGTGTACACCAACGACTCACTGCATTCGGCCGTGGTTGAAATCGTCGTGAAGCCAAGCGCTCGCGTCACGTACACCACCATCCAGAACTGGTCGCCAAACGTGTACAACTTGGTCACCAAGCGGGCCCGGGTTGAGACCGAAGGCCACATGGAGTGGATCGACGGCAACATCGGTAGCCGCCTCACCATGAAGTACCCCAGCATTTATCTGATGGGCCCCAAGGCCACTGGCGAGGTGCTCTCGGTTGCCTACGCCGGCGCCGGCCAGCACCAAGATGCCGGAGCCAAGATGGTTCACGCGGCACCCGAGACCACCAGCAAGATCGTCTCGAAGAGCATCAGCAAAGACGGCGGCATCACCACCTATCGCGGCCTCGTGCGCGTCGAAGACGGTGCCTACGGATGCAAGAGCCACGTGCAGTGCGATGCGCTCATCCTCGATGATCAAAGCGAGAGCCGCACCTTCCCGTATATGGAAGTGGGCGAGCGCGACGCGCAGATCGGTCACGAAGCCACGGTCAGCAAGATCGCCGACGAGCAGTTGTTCTACCTCATGAGCCGCGGCCTCTCGCAAGAGCAGGCAATGGGCATGGTGGTCAACGGTTTCATCGAGCCCATCACGCGCACCTTGCCGATGGAATACGCCGTCGAGTGGAGCCGTCTGATCGAACTGCAAATGGAAGGCTCAGTCGGCTGATCGGTGGCACAATAGAGCCATGCCGATGCGCCAGGAGTGCAAGAACTTTGAGAGTCGCACCTATGCGGGCGGCGAAACTGTGCGCAAATGCAACCTCGATCTTGCTCCCGATGCGCCATGGCGTTGTCCCGAGAATTGCCACGCCTACGAACGTCGCCTTGCCGATGTGAACTGGGCGGTGGGGTCATTGATCACACCTCCAACCCCACCCGAGCCGCCAGGGCTCGACGACGGCTCTGCTGCGGCCGTGCTCGACGAAGCCGAGGACTTCCTCAATCAGGTTGGTCAGCAGGTCATGGCCGATATTCGCAGGGGCATTCCGCCACTACCTGATGAGGGCAAGGGTCTGCGCCGGTTCTTCAAACGTCGAGGCAACAGCTAACACAACAGCGAGCTCGCGCTGGTCGCCTGCGTCGGCCGGTTAATTTCTCCTACGGAGACAGTAGTATTTCGGCGTGCATTCGTTTACCCCCGACGCCGTGCGCAGCCTGCGTTTGGCCGACACCGATTCACGGTTGGCGGCTCTTGAGCGTTTTGCTGCAGCCACGTTCCCCACCGCCCAAGACGAAATCTGGCGATACAGCCGTATCGCCGAGCTTGATCTCGCGGCGTATTCGCCTGGCACCATGTCAACAACCATCACTGGTGCCGATTCGGTGCTGACCACCGACGAACTCGATGTCAGCGATCACTCGCTCGACCTGTTCGAAGATCTCAACCAGGCGTTCGCCTCGGTCATCCGTTTGCGCATTCCGCGCGGCAAGGTGCTCGAGCAGCCAATCGTCATCACCCATGTGTTGCAGAGCAGTGGTGTGGCGTGTTTCCCTCGTCTCGACATCGATGCTGGCGACGACAGCGAAGTCACGGTCATCGAACGCTTCATGTCGGCCGACGATGTCACTGGCATCGTGATGCCGGTGTTGCATGTGCGGGCCCGTCAGGCCGCTCGGGTGAAGTACCTCGCGATCAACGAACTCGGTAGCTCGGTCTGGCAGATCGCGAATCAGCAGTCGGTGGGCGAGCGCGACTCAACCACGTTGTTGTCGGCAGTGGCGCTCGGCGGCGATTACGCCCGAGTGCGCACGCACGCCAAGCTCGTTGGCCAAGGCTCGAGCACGCGTCAAGTGGCGCTCTACTTCGCCGACGGTTCGCAGACTCACGACTTCCGCATCACCCAAGAGCACATCGCGCCCAAGACCAGCGCCGACCTGTTGTTCAAAGGTGCGGTCAACGATGTCGCCCGCAGCGTGTACACCGGCCTCATCAAAATTGGCCCCGACGCTCGCGGCACACAGGCCTTTCAGACCAATCGCAACCTCACCCTCAGCGATGGCGCTTGGGCCGAGAGCGTGCCCAACCTTGAGATCGAGACCAACGATGTCAAGTGCAGTCACGCCAGCACTGTTGGACCCATCGACGAAGACCAGCGTTTCTATCTCGAGAGCCGCGGCATTCAGCCCGACATCGCCGAGCGTCTTGTTGTGCTCGGCTTCTTCGACGAAGTGCTTGGCCAACTTCCAACCGGCGGCCTCGCCGCCGACCTGCGTCTGCGCATCTCGCGCAAGCTGCATCAGGCAATGGTGCCCTCATGAGCACTCACGTTCTCGGAGCGCTCGCCGACATTGCTCCCGGCGCCGTGAAGAAGTTTGCTGTCGCTGGGCGTGCCATCGCGGTAGTGCGCATCGGTGACGACATCTACGCGTTGGGCGACACGTGCAGCCACGCCGACATCTCGCTCAGCGAAGGCGAAGTGTTGCCAGCGACCAAAGAGCTCGAGTGCTGGAAACACGGCAGCGCGTTCAGCCTTGTCACCGGTGCGCCCAGCACGTTGCCGGCCATCAAGCCTGTGCCTGTGTACGACGTGTCTGTCGTCGACAACAACATCGTGCTTGTCATCGAAGAATCAACTGGCTCTACAGAAGGCGCTGCGTCATGACCACGCTCACCATCACCGATCTGCATGCCTCCATTGG
>JAPKZR010000035.1 GCA_026393695.1 Actinomycetota bacterium | reverse complement strand
GAGCAACGTTCGCGCCGCCGCCGCAATCGCAGCTGGCCGCTTCAACGACGAGATCATCCCGGTCTCGATTCCTCAGCGCAAGGGCGATGCCCTCATTGTCGACACCGACGAAGGCGTGCGCGCCAACACCACAATGGAGTCACTCGGCAGCCTGAAGCCAGCGTTCGACAAGGCCGGCAGCATCACCGCCGCCAACGCTTCGCAGATCAGCGACGGCGGTTCGGCCGTGGTCATGATGTCGGCCAAGGCGCTCGAGGCCTACGGCGTTCAGCCACTCGGTCAGGTTGTTGGCTACGGCATGGTTGCCGGCCCCGACAGCGCATCGCTGCTGCATCAGCCAAGCCGTGCCATCCTCAAGGCCCTCGCCCGTGCCGGCAAGAGCGTGAGCGATGTCGACCTGTTCGAGCTCAACGAAGCCTTTGCCGCAGTTGGCATCGCCTCGATGGCCGAGCTGGGCATCACCGACGAGATCACCAACGTGAACGGTGGCGCCATCGCCCTTGGTCACCCAATCGGCATGAGCGGCAACCGTTTGGCACTCACCGTGTTGCACGAACTGCGTCGTCGTGGCGGCGGCATGGGCGCTGTGGCCCTGTGTGGCGGCGGCGGCCAGGGCGATGCCTTGCTCGTTCGCACCGTCTGATCACCCAAAAGTAAAGATTTGGTTTTTCTACGCAACGATCGTTGACATGAGTTCGTAACGTTCGTAACGTAACTGACACAAACCAACTACCCCGGTTGTCGAGCCTCTTCTCTCGGCCGCCGGGCAAAATCTGAGGTACCACCTTTGCAGCTGGCCCGTCCGCCCGCTACCAGCTTTACGGGTGGTACCTCAGCCCATTTTCGGGCCAAGTGGCCAAGTGGCCAAGTGCGCGTGCGCACTGCGCCGGGGCGAGTGGGTTACAGCAGTTCGCGACGACCCTCGAGCGCACGGCCCAAGGTGAGTTCGTCTGCGTACTCGAGATCGCCGCCAACGGGCAGACCGCTGGCAATACGAGTGACCTTCACGTTGAACGCCTTGAGCATGCGCGCAATGTAGAGCGCAGTCACTTCGCCTTCGGTGTTTGGGTTGGTGCACAAGATCACTTCTTCGACACCTTCGGGCTCAAGCCGGGCGAAGAGTTCTTTCACCTTCAGCTGCTCGGGTCCAACGCCTTCGAGCGGATTCATCGCGCCAAGCAGCACGTGATATCGGCCGTGAAACTCGCCCGTCTTTTCGAGCGCCACGATGTCTCGTGACTCTTCGACAACGCACAGCAGTTGGCCGGTGCGGCGATCGTCGAGACAGATCGGGCACAGCTCGGCTTCGGCAAAGTTGAAGCATCGTGCACAGAACCGCACGCGGGCCTTGGCATCGGTGATCGAGTGAGCCAGACGCGACACATCGTCGCGGGGCGCCTTCAACAAATGAAAGGCAATGCGCTGCGCCGATTTGGGGCCCACGCCAGGAAGCCGACCGAGTTCATCGATCAGTGCCTGCACGGGTTGGGTGTAGGTGGCGGCCATATCAGCGAGGTTCGTCGATGAGCTTCGAGCCCGGGAAGGCCTGGCTGAGTTGGTCGATTGGGCTGATCACCGATTCGGGCGGAGCGTCGATGAGATCGTTGACATCGACATCTTCGTCTTTGGGTAAAGCCTGAGGCTGCGCAGGGCGAGGACTTCCCGTATCGGTTGGGTCGGTGTTGTTGTTGCGAGATGACGACGAGCTGCCCTGCCCGCCCTCGGATGGTGACGACGTGTCGACCACCAAGGTGAGCTTGATGCCAACTCCGAAATGCTTGGTGATGGCCGCTTCGACATCGCCGCGGTGGCTCTCGCAACGTGAGCGATGGGTTTCGTTGGGCAACCCAACAAGCAGCGTGCCGTTGCTGTCGCCCACGATGTGGCCGGCCGAGAACAAGGCCCGAGCCATTGGCTTGAGGGTCGAGAGAATCGATTGCTGCCATGCCGCAGAGACCATTGCTGCATCGATTGACCCCGATGGGGCCGCAGCCGGAGCAGGGGCCGGAGCAGGTGCCGGAGCAGGTGCCGGAGCCGCAGGAGCAGCAGCAGGAGCGGCAGCGGCAGGGCGGGCGCCAGCGGGCACGGGCACCGGCGCGGTGTCGTCGCGGCGGGCACGGCCACCAAGCACGGCCCGGCCGGTGGTTGGGTCGGTGAGCGCTGGTCGCTTGGTGGGCATCGATGGGTCGACCATGCCGCCCTTGGCAACGGCGGCCTCAAGTCGCTCGAGGCGTGACAACAGCGCGCCCATGTCGTTGCCGGCGCATGTCGTTGCCGGCGGCTTCGTGAGTGAGTTGCACCAACGCAACATCGAGCAGCAAACGCGGGTCTGGAGCGTGACGCATCTCGACCAAAATCTCGCCCATCTTCTCCATCGAACGAACAATGGCGGCGGCACCCATGCGCATCGCCTGATCGGCAACTTGCGCGGCGCGTTGGTCGGGCAACTGCACCAACTCGGGAGCCATCAGCGACAAGAAACAGTCGCGCAGGTAGCGAACGATGTCTTGGGCAAGCGTGCGCGGGTCACGGCCCTGTTGCACAGCAAAGGCAAGCGCGGCCAACGCTTGGCCAGGATCGTGAGCGATGAACGCTTCGATGAACTCGTCGTAGGCCAAGGTGTCGGGCATGTCGCCACCCGACGCCGACACGAGCTCGAGCGCGCTCAGCGTGTCGCGGGCCGAACCGCCGCCTTGGGTGAGCACGGCCTGCAGCGCTTCTTCGGAAACCGTGAGGCCAGCATCGGCGGCAACCCAACGAACGTGCTGTTCGAGTTCGTCCATTGGCAGCAGGTGGAATTCGAGATGCTGCACGCGTGAGCGGATGGTGGCGCTCACCTTTTGCGGATCGGTGGTGGCCAACACGAACACAACGTGCGGTGGTGGCTCTTCGAGGGTCTTGAGCAACGCAGCCTCGGCGCCCTTGGAGAGCATGTGTACTTCGTCGAGGATGTAGACCTTGTGCCGACCGGGCGAGCTGAGCGACGCCTTCTCGATGAGATCGCGCATCGCATCGACACCGTTGTTGCTGGCGGCATCGAGCTCGTGAACGTCGTAGCTGTTGCCCGCTTCCACAGCGATGCATGAATCGCATTCGCAACATGGTTCGCCATCGATGGCGTTGGTGCAGTTGAGCACCTTGGCCAAGATGCGCGCCGACGATGTCTTGCCGGTGCCGCGTGGACCGCTGAACAAATAGCCCTGTCCTTCGCGGTTGTTGATGACTGCATTGCGCAGCGCGCGCACGACGTGTTCTTGCCCGCGAAGTTCGCTGAAGCGGCGCGGACGGTAGCGGCGGTAGAGCGACTGTGTGGCCATCGCCGATGAGCCTACAGAGCAGGAAATGGGTGCGTGTGCCCCGTGCTTCTAGGATGCCCACATCAAGTGTGCGGCAGGCCCAATGCCCACCGAGTGAGGAGCTTCACGTGCAGCGCAACCGTCTCAACTGTTTCGTGGCGGCCGGGCTGTTGGTTGCAGTGAGCGCATGCAGCAGCGGCACCAAAGCGCTGACCAAAGAAGCGTTCGTCGCCAAGCTCGACACCGTGTGCGCCGACGGCGAGGCGGAGTTCAACAAGCTCGATCGCGCCGACCCAGCATTCCTTCGCGCTGCGATTGATTTGAAGGTTGCAGGCCTCGCGGCGCTCGTGAAGATTGCGCCGCCCGCCGAGCTCAAGGCCGATTTCGATTCGTTCACCAACAACCTCGACGATCAGATCACGCAGGCCACCAAGATGAACTTGGCAATCAAAGCCAAAGACGATGCCGCTGCGAGCAAGGCTTCGGATCAACTCGATGTGTTGGGTACGGCCTTTGACGATCTCGCCGCTTCGCTCGGAGCCAAGGCCTGCGTTTCGGTGGGCAGCGATGGCGCTGATGAGGGAAGCGATGGCGGCAGCGGCGACACCATTGACCCAACCAACACCTCCGACTCAGGCGACAACACCACCGACACCGCCGCCGCCCACGATGCCGAGTACCTGTCAGAGGTGCTCACTGCTCCAGCCGGTTACTCGTGGGAGCCAGACCAGCCCTACGACGCTTCCGATTTGTACAGCCTCGACGGGCTTGGCCCAACGGTTGATCACTACGGCGTGGGCCAGTTGCGTTCAGCGGCTGATGATTCGATAGCCGAGGTTTACATCATCCAGATCAACACCGAATGGACTCAAGATCTGACCGATGCGTATCTCGAATACGAAGGCGTGCTCGATGGCACCGACGTGACAACGCCTGGCGGATTGTCAGCACGCATGCAGGTCGAGGCGTTCGATGGATCCGACTCGATCGCCTTCTACAACGGCACGATTGGTGTCTCGATTGTGACCGCAACGGGTGTCGATGGTGCCGCGGTCTTGGATGCTGTGGTCAGCGTCAGCGGCAAGGGCTAACCGAACTACACCATTTGGTACGCACCACAACAAGCCCTGATCGCTACGGTTGTTGCATCTCATGAAGTTTGCACCCCCCTCCCTTCGTCGCGGCGGTTTCGCCGTTGCCCTCGCGCTCGTCATCGCGTGGCCGTTCATTGGCGTGCCATCGGCGTCTGCTGCGCCCGTCACTGCGGTGTCGTCAACCCCTACTGATGGCGCCGTGTTGCCCACGTCGCCGCTGGCAATCACCATCACGTTCGATCAAACCGTTGGCTCGGCGTCGTCGGTGGTCATCACCTGCAATGGCAACGCCGTTGTGCAGCCGGGCGCGCGTCCAACCGAAGATCTGCGCAGCCTTGTTGTCGACCTCACCACCTCACCGTTGCCTCGCGGCTCATGCGTTGTTGGTTGGCAGGTGCAGGGCTTGGTCGATGCAGGCACCAGCAGCGGCACGTTTGCTTTCACCATTCAGCAAGACACCGTGGCAGCGCCAGCCACGCCGCAAAGCACCGTTGCTGGCCAACCAGCGCCACCGGTCACCATCCCTGCCGACCCAGGCGCGCCCGCCGATCCTCCAAAGGTCGGCGGGGTCCTTGGCCTCGCCCGCATCCTCACCATGTTGGCGTTAGCTGCATTGTTCGGTGCGCTGGTGCTCATCTCGGTGGCATGGCCCGAAGGTGTCGAGTACGTGCTCACCATTCGCTTCTTGCGTTACGCATGGCTGGCGGGTCTCATCGGCGCAGTACTCACGGTTATCTGCATGACTGCGCAAGCCACCGGCGACAGCTTTACCAGTTCGATCAGCCCCACCAGCTGGTTCGAACTCGCGAAATCCGGGCCCGGCGTTGCGGCGCTTGCGCGTCTGGCGTTTATCGGCGGCACTGTATGGGTAATCGTTCGCCC
>JAPKZR010000089.1 GCA_026393695.1 Actinomycetota bacterium | reverse complement strand
CGACATTGGCTCATCATTGGCATTCCTCGGCTTTGAGCTCGACCGCTCAATTGCGAATGCGGCTCGCGGCGCCTCGGTCGAGGTGGCGCTCAAAGACCTACGTGGTGAGGTGAGCAACATGATCGGCAACATTCGCGAAACGCTGTACGACCTTCGTTCCGATGTGTCCGAGAACCAAGATCTGCCGTCTACCTTGACGCAGTTCATCGAACGTGTGCGAGCTCGTAGCGGTGTTGATGTGACATTCGAATCAAACCAATCGCTTCGGTTGAGCATTGCTCAAGAGCGCGAACTGTGGCACATCGCTCGTGAGGCACTCATCAACGTCGAACGGCATGCACGGGCCACTACCGCGTCGGTGCGTTGGGTCTGCAAGCAGTCGCATGCCATCCTCACGATCCGCGATAACGGGATTGGCCTGTCGGCCGGCGGCGGCCGAGTCGACTCATACGGAATGCTCGGCATGCGCGAGCGCGCCGCGAGCATTGGTGCCGAACTGACCGCCGAGTCGTCGCCAAGCGGTACTGTCATTCGTGTAGGACTTCGCCAACCACAAGGAGCAAGGCAATGGGATTGACCGTACTGCTCGTTGACGACCACACGATGATGCGTCAGGGGCTTCGACGCGGCCTTGAAGACGAAGGCGTCACTGTCGTTGGCGAAGCCGCCGACGGCGAAATCGGTTTCCGCATGGCGCTCGAGCTGCGCCCCGATGTGGTGCTCATGGATGTGTCCATGCCCAACGTCGACGGCATCGAGGCCACACGCCGTTTACTCAAAGCCGATGCCCGCCAATGCGTGGTGATGCTCACGATGCACATGGATCGTGAAGTCATCGACTCGGCGCTGCGTGCTGGCGCATCGGGCTATCTCATCAAGGACTGCTCAATCACCGAAGTGGTCGAGGCCATTGGCCTCGCCGCAAACGGCGACACGGTGCTGTCGAAGAACCTGGCCGCGCTGATGCTCGACGAAGCACACAACGTTGAGGTCAACGACGACCCACTGATCTCGCCACGAGAAGAAGAAGTGCTGCAGTTGGTTGTCGACGGCCTCGGAACTGGTGAGATCGCTGCCCGACTGTTCATCAGCCAAAAGACGGTCAAGAACCACCTTGCCTCGATCTACGAAAAGCTCGACGCCCGTGACCGCACCCAAGCTGTGCTTACCGCAGTACGCATGGGCATCGTTCGCCTCAAATAAAAATGGGGCCGGTTGCCCGGCCCCACCTTTGAGATTGCGGTCTGCCCGAAGGCATCCGTTGATTACTCGCTTGCTGCTTCTTCGCCAGTTTCGGCTTCGGCCACAACTTCGGCTTCGGCTGCAACTTCGGCTTCGGCGACTGGCGCTTCGGCAGCTTCGGTCGCTGCACCTTCGGTCGCTGCACCTTCGGGCGCTGCACCTTCGACGGCAGTGCCACCGTCTTGGTAGTACTCGGCCCATGCGGATTCGCGCTCGACGTCGTCTGTGCCAGCGGCCCAGTTTCCGTGCTCGTCCATCTCGAAGTGCTGACGGTACTCTTCGGCCAATTCGCCACCCTCGGCTGCCTGCTTGATCGACAAGCTGATACGGCGGCGGGCGAGGTCGAGATCGATGATCTTGACCCACAACTCTTCGCCTGGGGTTACGACCTGCTCTGGCGAGTCGACGTGGTGTGCGCTCATCTCGCTGATGTGCACGAGACCCTCGATGCCTTCGCCCACCTGAGCGAACGCACCGAATGGCACGAGCTTGGTGATGCGGCCGTAGACCAACTGGCCAACTTCGTGGCTGTTGGCGAAGGTCTGCCAAGGATCTTGCTGAGTGGCCTTGAGCGACAAGCTGATGCGCTCGCGATCGAAGTCGACATCGAGCACCTGAACGGTGACTGGGTCGCCAACGGCAACGACGGCACCCGGGTGATCAACATGCTTCCACGACAACTCGCTGACGTGGATGAGACCATCCATGCCGCCGAGGTCGACGAACGCACCGAAGCTGACGACGCTGCTGACAACACCGCTGCGGATCTCGCCTGGCTTGAGGTTGGTAAGGAACTCGTCGCGAGCTTCCTTCTGCGTCTCTTCGAGGTATGCACGACGGCTGAGCACAACGTTGTTGCGGTTCTTGTCGAGCTCGATGATCTTGGCTTGCACCATCTTGCCCACGTAGGGCTGCAGGTCGCGAACGCGACGCAGCTCGACGAGCGAGGCGGGAAGGAAGCCGCGAAGGCCGATGTCGACAATGAGGCCGCCCTTGACGACTTCGATGACGAGACCTTCGACCATGCCGTCGGCTTCTTTGAGCTTTTCGATATTGCCCCAGGCACGCTCGTACTGAGCACGCTTCTTGGAGAGCAGCAGGCGACCTTCTTTGTCTTCCTTGGTCAGAACCAGTGCTTCGATCTTTTCGCCGAGCTTCACGATGTCGTGCGGGTTGACGTCGTTACGGATGCTGAGCTCGCGGGCCAAAATGACGCCCTCGCTCTTGTAACCGATGTCGAGCAGGACTTCGTCGCGGTCGATCTTTACAACGGTGCCATGCACCAGTTGGCCATCGTCGACTTCGACGAGTGTGCCGGCAATCGCGTCTGCGAATGACATACCGAGGTCATCGGAGATGACCTGGCGAGGTGTGTAATTTCCCTCTTCATCGAAGGTGCCAAAGGCAGAGGAAGTGGGCGTAGAGGTGTCGGACAAGGAGGTATCGCTTTCAGAGGTGGATAAAGGACAATCAAATCGGTCGCACAAAGACGTGACGACGTTGCCGCGAGGCTATCAGCACGCTGCGGATTCGTCACTAGGCCGGGTGCCCAGCACGAGGAATTCGGGCGACTCAGTAGAGGGTTCGTCGGACCCGTATTTGCCCGGTTCGACGCTGCTGATCGAATCGACCCGCAGACCGCATGCAGCAAGCAATAACCGCAGCTCACGAGGTGTGTAACAGCCAGTCCAGAGGTCGACAGCAATCGCCTCTCCAGCAGCGTTGCTGACCTCGGTGCGTTCGTGGCTCACGCCGGTGCCGGCATTGAACTCGGCGTCCTCGTGATATTTCACCGCAAAGTAGGCATTGAACGCACTTAATGCCAGCCGACCTGCGGGCTTCAGCGCCCGCGCCATTCCGCCGAGCACGATGGTGTCGTCGCCATTGGCAGTCATCAAACCGAAGGCCCCCTGACACAGGCAAATGACCGCGTCGAACTCGGCATCGAAGGCCAATTCGCGGGCATCGAGGCGCTCGAACGTGGCGAGTTCGGGGGCGGCGGCGACAGCGATCTCAACAAACGACTGACTGATATCGATGCCGTGCACCGCAATGCCGCGACGCGCCAGCTCGTGTGCGTGACGACCCGGACCACAACCAACATCGAGCACGCGCATGCCGGGCTGCAGCTGCAACGCATCGATGAGATAGTCGATCTCGCGCACGGTGCCTTTGGTGAACGAGTAACGAAGGTACGCCGCACCCATGTGTTCGGCGAGCGGTTCGAACCAGTGTTTCTGCTCGACCGGCTGCATCGCTATCCCTTGGCCGCAGCCCAGGTGTAGCCCCAGCTCACGTTGACCTCGAGCGGCACGTTGAGTTGTGCGGCGCCGCGCAAGATGTCGATAACCAACGGGCCGACGGCCTCGCGCTCGGCTTCGGGCACTTCGACCACGACCTCGTCGTGCACCTGCAAGATGAGCTGACTCTCGAAGCCACCCTGTTCGAGTGCGTCGTCGATGCGTACGAGCGCAACTTTGAAGATGTCGGCGGCCAACCCCTGAATACCAGCGTTCATCGCCTGCCGCTCGCCCGCCTGGCGAATACGGAAGTTGGGATTACTTAACTCGGGGATCGGGCGACGCCGACCAAACAAGGTCTCGGTGTAGCCACGCTCGCGCGCCTCGCGGACGGTTTCGTCCATGTAGGCACGGACTCGGGGAAACGCCTCGAAATACGCGTTGAGGATGACCGCTGCTTCGTCGGTGCCGATGCCGAGGCGTTGGCCGAGACCATAGGCCTCCATGCCGTAGGCCAGGCCGTACGACACCATCTTCGCCTTCGATCGCTGGTCAAACGTTACCGCCGCCGGATCGACGCTGAACACTCGCGCCGCTGTGGCGTTATGGATGTCTTGCCCACCTGCAAATGCTTCGATGAGGCCTGGATCGGCAGCGAGATGGGCGATGCAACGCAGCTCAATCTGGTTGTAGTCGGCCACCAGCAACACACACCCGGGACCCGGGACGAAGGCCTTGCGGAACAGGCGACCCTCTTCGGAGCGCACCGGAATGTTGTGCAGGTTGGGCTGGTCGCTGCTGAGTCGGCCGGTGCGGGCAACGGTCTGATTGAACGTGGCGTGGATGCGACCATCGACAGCGACCTCGTTGAGTAGACCTTCGCCGTAGGTGCTGCGCAGCTTTTCGACCTCGCGATATTGCATCAGCGGCTCAATGAACTCGGGCCACTGATCGCGCAGCTTCTCAAGCGTGGCCGCGTCGGTAGAGAAACCAGTTTTGGTCTTCTTGCCTGGAGCGAGGCCGCGCTCGGTGTAGAGAATTTCGCGCAACTGCACCGGCGAGTTGAGGTTGAACGGTCGGCCAACCACCTCTTGCAACACTGCGCTGAGGCGCTGTGTCTCGGCGGACAACTTGTCGGCGAGCTGACGCAGTTCGGCGACATCGACTGCGATGCCCACGTTTTCCATCTTGGCGAGAATGCGCACCAACGGGTTCTCGATAGACGCATACAACTCGCCCATGCCCTGCAGTTCGAGCGCAGCGAATAACGCGTCGCCCAGACGTGACACCGACAGCGCTTCGCGGGCACCACGCTTGGCCTCGTCGACTCCGCTATCGCCGAAATCGAGTTGCCCCATGGCGCCGGGT
>JAPKZR010000223.1 GCA_026393695.1 Actinomycetota bacterium | reverse complement strand
GTGTCCCACGATGCAGGGAACACCGGGTCGAGTGGCAGCTGATGATGCGTGATCTCAACGCGCGAAATTGTGCTCATGTTTCCTTCGTTCGTCTCAACGTTCGAGTATCGGAATGTACCGCGACGGCGCTGGCGAGTGGCGTGAGGGCGCTCTGGTAATCGGCAAGGTCGAGCGGCACGAAGCCCTCAATCAAGAGCCGTGAACGAGCCCGAGCGAGCGACGGGTCGCGCGTTGCGGCGCTGAACGCCGAACGCCACGCAGCCACCAACGCATCGTCGGCTTCGACACCCACAATGAGCGGAAGGCACGGCACGAGCGGCCCGCGCTGCACAACAACGAGCCCGTCGAGGCGATCGGGGTCGAGGTGCTGCTGGTAGGACCATGACAGCGCGTCGATAGACGCAACGTCGGCCGAGCCGCCACGCACCGCGTCGATGCTGGCAATGTGTGAACCAGTGAGCACAACCTCGCCCGGCCACTGACCCAGAGGAATGCCGAACGCTGCGTGCAGGCTCACGCACCCAGACAAGCTGTCATTCGAGTTGACCGCAGCTCGGTCGGTCGACGCATTCGGCACGTGCGAGCCACGCGCCACGATCACGCTGCGATACATATGGCGTGAAGCGCCATCAAGCAGATGTTCAAACGCGCCTAGCACGCGCACGCTGTTGCTCAGCTCGGTGATCAACGGCCAGCCACATGCCTGGCTCAAGGCGAGGTGGGGATGCCTCCAGCCGTCGTGCGAGTCGAGAGTCCAATCAAGCGAAAGCGGAGTATCGCTGTAGCGCTCGCCTACCGATGAAGCAATCGTTGAGTACAGCTCGTCCCACGCGTCGCGTAACCCTGCGAAGGGATACATCGGTAACGCTGCGAACGATGAAGTCACGCGTCGATCGTGGCAGAAATCGGGTACACCGGATGAACAAACGGTCGGAAAAGGTAACGGCGGGCGATGTTGCCGTATCCCCGGTAGACCCCGGCTGCACCGATGGTGACGTTGTCAGCATCAAGTTCTTGGGCAAGCGCCGGCAGCCGAAACCACGACACTGCAGGTGCCTCGTGGTGCGCGTAATGCAGGTTGTTGTTGAGAAAGATAAGGCTGAAGAACCACCCGCTATGCACCATTGCGGTGCGAGGTCCTGGTTCAACAGCAAGGTGTTCTGCGAACGAACGCAACGAAGTGAGTGACGAACCGCCGAACACAAAACCGAGTGCGTAGATCCACAGCGGCATCGATACAGCCCGCAGCGCAACAACAAGCGCTGCGAGCCCAATGAGGTGCAGTAACCATGCCCGGCGAACAATGGGGCGAGTGCGCATCTCGCGCAGGTCGCTGCGAATGGAGCGCACCACAGCAAGCACCGGGCCTACAGTGAGCCGACCGGCCAAGGTCTGATTCACGAACAGCAGCCAGCGATACGGGGCGATCGAGCGCTGCCACGCTTCCGCCGAGACGTATTTGCTCTCGGGGTCGCTCAGCGGATCAGTGAGCACGGCGCGGTGATGTTCGAGATGGGTGTCGCGGTATCGATCAAGCGGCAACACCATTCCGAGCGGCGCGGCGACCAACAACCAGTTCAGCCACCGCACCCGAGTGGGGTGACCGTGAATCACCTCATGCTGAAGCGACATATACAAGCCACCGAGCACGGCCAGCGCAGCAACCATGATCACCGTCGGCAGATGCTGATTCGCAAGGACAATTGCAACGAACGAAATCCAAAAGGCAACGGCAACAACGATTGTTGGCCAGTCAGTTTTCGTTTGCCCCGATGTCGCTGCGAGATGCACTGCTTACAGGTCTAGCGAAACGTTCTCCTCAGGGTCGGTT
>JAPKZR010000290.1 GCA_026393695.1 Actinomycetota bacterium | reverse complement strand
TCATGAAAGCAGTGATCGTTGGCGGCGGAAGCGTCGGTCGGTTCATCGCCGAGCAGCTCGGCAGCTCGGGCCACACCGTGGTGATTTTGGACAATGACCCTCGGGTGTTCAAGCAGTATCAGAAGGCCGAAAAGCTTGCCGGCGTTTCGTGGGTGCAGGGCGACGGTTGCGACCTCGGTGCGCTGAAAGCTGTTGGCCTGTCTGACTGCGATGTTGTCGCAGCCGTTACCGGCGACGACGAAGACAACTTGGTTGTGTCGTTGTTGTCGAAGCAAGAGTTTGGTGTGCCCCGAGTGGTGGCTCGGGTGAACAACCCCAACAACGCGTGGATGTTCAATGAGATGTGGGGTGGCGACGTTTCGGTGTCGACGCCGCACCTCATCACTGGCTTGGTGCAAGAGGCGGTTGCTGTGGGTTCGTTCGTGCGACTGCTGTCGTTCGAGGGCGGCAAGGCCAAATTGGCCGAGGTCACCTTGGCGGCCGACTCGCCAGCCGTCGACAAAGAGATCACTGCACTTGGGTTTCCTCGCGATGCCACCGTGGTGGCCATCTTGCGTCACGACCACATGGTGCATCCGCGCGGCGACACCGTGCTGCGCGCCGGCGACGAAGTGATCGTGTTGGTTACCGGCGACAGCGAGACCGACGTTCGTCGTATTCTCATCGCCGAATAGGCGCCGCATCGCCGCTCAAGTTGGTGCGGCAAAGAAGCGGTCGTTGTGCCTTAGCTTGCGATCAGCGTGTACGACGGATTGAGCATTACTCTGCGGCCGCGCTCGTCGTGCGCCACGCCTTCGATGACCATTGCGCGACCGTGCTCGATGCCCCGGATGGCGCGTCGGCCGGTGAACACGGCAACGGCATCGCCCGTGCCATCGGATACCACGATCTCGAGCGCTGGAATGCCCTTGCGTGGAGCGACCCGAATGCGCTTGACCTCGCCGCCAACTCGCGAAGGCACGCGGCACTGCAGCTCGGAGATAGGCATCAGCTTGAGATCGGTGAAGCGCTGTTGCAGTCGTTCGGCATCAAGATGCTCGGGCTTCGACTTGAGCCGCTGGGCGAGATCGCGAAGCCCCATCAGTTGCCTGCAATCGTGTTCGTGAGGGCGGCGTCGAGAGCTGTCTCTTCCATAACGCCAAGATAGGCGGTGGCCTTTCCGTTTGGCGACACAAAGGCCCATGCGGGTTGCGCCGGTACGCCGAAACGGGCGAAGAGTTCGCCGGTCTGATCATTCATGTTCGCAAAGGTGATGCCGTGACGGTCGATGAACGCCTGCATTGAGGCTTCGTCGCCGTTCCATGCCACGCCCACAACCGTGATCTTGTCGGCCCACTTCTTGCTGGCCGCCTCGACCGAGGCGGCTTCTGCGTTGCACGCGCTTCAACCAGGGGCCCAGAACCAAAAGGCGACGGGTTTACCGATGAACGAGGCAGCATCGATCTGGCCGCCGCCGACGGTGGCAGAGGTGAAGGTCAACAGGCTCGATGGCGAGGTGGCCACAGTTGTTGGCTCGGCGGTAGTGATCTTCGCGGAGCTGCCGCACGCCGTGAGTGCGGCGGCAGCGGCGATCAAAGCAACCGTGCGCATCGCGCGCCGGTGAAGAAAAACGGTGGCCATGTGCGCAACCCTACCGAGGCACGAGTAGGTGTGGGTCGCACTGGTTCGTAGTCTGTGGGGGATGAAGACCCGAACGTTGCTCCTGCTTGCGGTTACGTGTGGGCTCGTGATCTTGCTCGCTGGCAGCGTCAAGCTGTTTTTGATCACCGAGAAATCCCCGCCAGCGCATCTGGCGGTTGGCCAAAGCGCCACCATCGGCGACATGAAGGTCTCGGTTGTGTCGGCCAAGCGCGAACTCGATCTCATGCTCGTTGCGGTCACCTTGGTGGGAGCCGACGACCCGAACGGGGCCACCACGTGGGTGCTCGGTTCGGGCACCGACGCAAACCTTGCTCCTGTGGCAGCGCCGTCAAGTGTCGGCGCGCAGTGCGGTGCCACAAAGGTGGCTGAGCCAACGTCGTGTGTGTTGGCGTTCGTCACGTCGAGCAAGCGAGGCGTGTTGCGTTACGAGCGAGCGCAAGAGGCCGTGCGCTGGGACATTGATCTGCCGTAAGGGTTACTGCTAGCAACCCCTTGAGACGCCTTCATGTGGTGGCACGCAAGGGCCCAACAGCTACGGTGACAGCCGAAGATCTCGCCCTGTGCGAGAGCAACGTGTGGAGGTGGTTGGTCTGGCCGAGCAGTTCGATCTCGTGATTATTGGGGGAGGCCCCGGAGGCTACGGAGCCGCGCTGTATGCAGCGTCGGCTGGTCTCAACGTGGCACTCGTCGAGAAAGACGTTGTCGGCGGCACCTGCCTGAACAGAGGCTGCATTCCAGCGAAGGCGTTTCTCGAAACGGCCGCGGTGAATCGTCACGTTGTGCACGCCGGCGACTTCGGCATCGAGGCCAGCGCTCCGCACGTGAACTTTGCTGTGGCTCAGGCTCGCAAGCAAAAGATCGTCGACGGTTTGGTCAAGGGCATCGGCGGGCTCATCAAGAGCCGCAAGGTCACGTACTACCTTGGCTCTGGCTCGCTTGGCGCCGACCGCACGGTCACTGTTGCGTTGGCCGAGGGTGGCACTGTGCAGGCCCAGGGCCGGGCAGTTGTGCTGGCTGCCGGTTCGGTTCCGCGAACCATCCCAGGCTTCGATCGCGGTGGTCCAATCATGACCAGCGACGAAGTGCTGATGCTCGATTACGTGCCGGCGCGTTTGGCTGTCATCGGTGGCGGTGCCATCGGCTGCGAGTTCGCATCTACGTTTGCCGACCTCGGTTCGCAGGTCACCATCCTTGAGGGGCTACCAAAGATTTTGCCGGGTCTCGATGCAGACCTTGCCAATGTTGTGGTGCGTAGCTTTAAGAAGAAGAACATCGACATTCGCACCGGCGTTTCTGTGAACGGGCATACGCCGCAAACCGCAGCCGACGGACGTGGTAGCACCACGGTTCACTTTGGTGAGGGTGAGAGCCTTGAGGTCGATGCTGTTGTGGTGTCGGTTGGCCGGCGCCCCTATGCCGACGAACTCGGATTGACCTCCACCCGTGTCAATGTCACCGAGCGAGGCTTTGTCGAGGTCGACGAGTTCTGCCGCACCGGCGAGCCCGGCGTCTACGCAATCGGCGACCTCATCAACACGCCGCAACTCGCGCACGTCGCGTACGCAGAGGCGATCTTGGTGGTCAAAGATCTGCTCGGCGAGAAGCCAATGCCAATTCGTTACGACCGGGTTCCGTGGGCCATTTACTGTCACCCCGAAGTTGCGTGGTCTGGTCTCGGAGAAGAGGCGGCGATTGCCCTTGGCTTCGAGATCGTGGTCAGCAAGCATCAGTTCAGGGCTAACAGCCGCGCTCAGATCATCGGCGAGATTGATGGCCTAGTAAAGGTCGTTGCCAAGAAGAACGCCGACGGCAGCGCCGGCCAGGTGCTCGGTGTGCACATGGTTGGCCCATGGGTGACCGAGCAGCTCAGCGGCGGGTATCTCGCCGTGAACTGGGAAGCCACCGTCGCCGAAGTTGCTGAATTCATTCAGCCGCATCCCAGCCTGAGCGAGCTGTTCGGTGAGACGATGTTGTCTCTCACCGGGCGTAGTCTCAACAGCTGATTCGCACGTACGCAATGCAGGATTTGGAAGGATTTCATGGCTGACATCACGTTGCCACAACTCGGCGAAACAGTGACCGAGGGAACGATCACGCGCTGGTTCAAAAAGGTCGGTGACGCTGTCACAGTCGATGAGCCATTGTTCGAAGTGTCTACCGACAAGGTCGACACCGAGGTGCCAGCCCCAAGCAGCGGAGTGTTGCTTGAGATCCGCGCCCAAGAAGGCGACACAGTTCCGGTCGGAGCAATCATCGCCGTGGTGGGCGCAGCCGACGGCGCTGCCCCAGCCCCGGCGCCCACGCCAGCACCTGCTCCTGCACCCGTAGTTGTTGAGGTCCCGGCGCCACCACCCCCACCTCCAGCGCCCGCCCCCGTGGCGCCAGTTGCCCCTGTGGTGGCCCCAGCGCCCGCCGCTGCGCCCGTCAGCCCTGTTGCTGCAGCAGTTGCATCTGCAGCCGCTGTGGCCGCCGGTGTCGACGACAACCGCTTGTTGTCGCCAGTGGTGCGCCGTCTCGTGGCCGAGCACAACATCGATACGGCGTCGCTTGTGGGCACCGGTCCTGGCGGACGAATCACTCGCGAAGATGTGCTTGATCGCATCGATGCGATGGCAGCCAATGCGGCGCCTGCACCGGTAGCTGCTCCAGCGCCAGCGCCAGCGCCGGTCGCTCCGGCTCCTACGCCAGCGCCAGCGCCAGTCGCTGCCGCTCCGGTGGCTCCAGCCCCAGTGGCTCCCGCTCCAGTCGCAGCACCGGCCCCGGCGGTCAGCGACGAACGCGACGATGTCGTGAAGCTCAGCAAGATTCGCAAGCTCACTGGCGCTCACATGGTGATGAGCAAGGGTGTCAGTCCTCACGCATTCAGCGTTGTTGAGGTCGACTTCTCGAACGTCGATTCCACACGTAACAAGATCAAGGACTCGTGGAAAGCCGACGAAGGTTTCGGCATCACGTATCTGAGCTTTATCACCCGCGCCGTTGTCGACGCGTTGCGCGAGTTTCCACATCTCAACGCCACCGTCGATGGCGACAACTTGATCGTGCATAACTTCGTCGATCTCGGCATCGCCGTAGACCTCGACTACAGCGGTCTGCTGGTGCCGGTTATCCGTGGCGCCGAGACCAAGCGCCTGCGCGCGATTGCTCGCGAGATCAATGATCTCGGCACACGAGCTCGTGGTCGCAAGCTCGGTCCCGACGAGATCTCTGGCGGCACGTTCACCATTAGCAACAACGGCTCCGCTGGCAGCGTGCTCACGATGGCCATCATCAACCAGCCTCAGGTGGCGATTTTGTCTACCGATGCAATCGTGCGTAAGCCCGTGGTTGTGCGCTCGGTAGATGGTGGCGAGAGCATCGCCATTCATCCGATGGGCAACCTCGCGATGAGCTGGGACCATCGGGCATTCGACGGCGCCTATGCCGCCGGCTTCTTGGTCAAGGTGAAGGCACTGCTCGAGACCCGCGATTGGGGTGCCGAGCTCTGATGAGCTCTTCCGCCGGGCCGCTGCAAGTGCGTTGGCTCGGCCGCGTTCCATACAGCGAAGCGTTGGCGGTGCAGAACGCGTTGTTCGAACACGGATCACGCAACCACTTGTTGTTGCTCGAGCATCGCCATGTGTTTACCCACGGTTCGCGGGCCGATGTATCGGCCAACGTGTTGGTCGATCCCGCCTCGGTGGGTGCCGAACTGCTGGCGGTGAACCGCGGCGGTGATGTCACGTATCACGGCCCCGGTCAGCTGGTGGGTTACCCGGTGTTGTCGTTGAACCCTAAGCACGGTGGCGCTGCTGGTCCTGCCGACACGGTGGCGCATGTGCGCAATGTCGAGCAGCTCATTATCGACGCGCTCAGCGAACTGGGCGTGCCCAATGCCGGACGCCTCGCCGAGTATCCAGGTGTGTGGGTCGACCCAGACGGTCCGAATCCCCGCAAGATTTGTGCCATTGGCATTCGCGTGTCGCGGGGTCGAAGCATGCACGGATTCGGGCTCAACGTGAGCACCGATATGCGCTACTTGCGTGAGTACATCGTTGCGTGCGGTATCGCCGATCGACCCGTTACGTCGCTGCTCGAAGAAGGCATCGATGCGTCGATGGCCGATGTGGTCGATGTCGTTGCTCGTCTCGCTGCAGCGCGTTGGGCACACGGCGCCGCCGAGCGTCAAGACGTGGCGTGGCGTGAGCGTCCCGACGACCTGTCTGCGTTTTCGCGTGGCGAAGGTCCGGGCGCGCCAGTGCGTTCGGCGAGCGACCATGGTGTGGCCCAACCTCAACGCGATGACCACGCTCGACCAGAGCCGGTGCGCATGCGGGCGCGTTTGGCGCAAGCCGGCGTGACCGAATCGGTTGCGCTCAGCGACCGCAAGCCCGAGTGGTTGCGGCCCAAGGTGCAGCTTGGCGCCGAGGTGCTGGCGCTGAAACGAACCGTGCGCGACCTCAATCTCGTCACCGTGTGCGAAGAAGCTGGATGCCCAAATCTGAGCGAGTGTTGGGCCGATGGCACAGCGACATTCATGGTGCTAGGCGAACGTTGCACGCGTGCGTGCGGGTTCTGTCTTGTCGACACCAACAAGCCGCTGCCCCCGTCGCCCGACGAACCCCAACGCGTGGCTGAAGCCATCGAGCGCATGGGCGTGTCGCATGCAGTGCTCACGATGGTGGCCCGCGACGATCTCGACGACGGTGGCATGGCTCACGTCGCAGCGTGCGTCGAAGCGATTCATCTTCGTTGTCCCACCACGCGAGTCGAGACGCTCATCTCCGATTGCAAGGGCGATCCCGCTGCACTGTCGTTGCTGTTTGCCGCTCGGCCCGATGTGCTCAACCACAATGTCGAGACCGTGCCTCGGTTGCAGCGTGCGGTTCGGCCATCGGCTGGTTATGCGCGCAGCCTGAGCGTGTTAGCCCGGGCCAAGGCGGCAGGCCTCGTCACGAAGTCAGGCTTTGTGTTGGGTATGGGCGAAACGGTCGACGAGGTCGATGGCGTGTTGCTCGACCTCGCCTCTATCGGCGTCGATGTCGTCACCATCGGGCAGTACCTGCGGCCAACGTCGAACCACTTGCCGGTGCAACGGTGGATTGAGCCAGCCGAGTTTGAACGCTGGAAGGTGCTTGGCGAATCGTTGGGCATTGGGCATGTCGAATCCAGCCCGCTCACGCGCAGCAGCTATCACGCTCGTCAATCCGCTGAGGCCGTTGAGGTTCGCATCGGCTGACGGGCGTTGGTTTCGGGCAGAATGGTGCCCATGCAAACTCCAGGCGCCGCAGCTCCCTTGTCTACTGCCGTATACGCCGATCGTCTCGATCGCGCACGTGCTCAGATGCGTGACAAGAACATCGATGTGCTGTTGCTTTCACTGGGCCTCGACCTGCCGTACATCACCGGCTATCACGCGATGCCGCTCGAGCGTCTCACCATGTTGGTGGTGCCCCGCGAAGGCGAAGCGCGCATGGTGATTCCGCGTATGGAAGCGCCACGTGTGGCGCCCCAGCCTGGTGTGTTCGAGATCCATCCGTGGGGAGAAACCGAGAACCCAGTTGAGATCGTTGCTCGTCTTGCACGCGAAGCTGGCGCCACGCACAACGTGGCTGTAGGCGATCAGATGTGGGCGCGTTTCCTCGTTGAGCTCTTGCCATTGCTGCCGGGCGCTCAATATCAGCGAGCCGATGTGGTCACCTCGATGCGCATGGCCAAGGACGCCGACGAGATCGCTGCGTTGTTTGCCGCTGGCGCTGCAGTCGATCGAATTGCTGGAGAGCTTCAGGCTGGCAATATCGAGTTGGTTGGACGAACCGAGGCAGCCGTGTCGGCCGATCTGGGCGAGCGTATTTTGGCCGAGGGCCATCAGGTGGTGAACTTCGCCATTGTTGCCGCCGGCGAAAATGCAGCGTCGCCGCACCACAGCCCCGGTGATCGCGTGATCCGCAAGAACGAGATCTTGCTGTGCGATTTCGGTGGCACGATGAATGGCTACTGCAGCGACATCACCCGCTGCGTGTACCTGGGAACCCCGCCCGCCGAAGTGGCCGAGGCCTACGCGGTGCTGCAAGAAGCTCAGGCTGCAGCCGTTGCTGCTGGCGTAGTCGGTGCCCCGTGCGAAGAGGTCGACCGTGCGGCTCGTCGCATCATCACAGCGGCCGGTTATGGCGAGTACTTCTTTCATCGCACCGGGCACGGCATCGGCATGGAGGCCCACGAAGATCCATACATGGTCGAGGGCAACTCGCTGCCGCTTGCGGCCGGACATGCCTTTAGCGTTGAGCCCGGCATCTATGTCGAGGGCAAGTGGGGCATGCGTCTCGAAGACATCGTGGTGGCCTCGCACGATGGCCCAGTGCCGATGAACTCGGCCCGGCACGAACTGGTCTGCCTCGACGTGTAGTCCGCTGCGCGAAATGTGATGCCGTTGAGCACGTTTTTCGGTTGCTCGAGGTGTAAGAATTCGCCCATGACAGCGCTCGACGATCAGCCCGGTATCGATACCCGACTCCCTTGGCACATGCGTGGCAACTATGCCCCGGTGATGGATGAGGTCGAAGCATTCGATCTGCCCGTGATTGGCAAGCTGCCAGCCGATCTCAACGGTCGCTATTTCCGCAATGGGGCCAACCCGATGAACGGCCCCACGCTGCATTGGTTTGCGGGCGACGGAATGATTCATGGCATCCGCATTCGCGACGGCAAGGCCGAGTGGTATCGCAACCGTCTGGTGCGCACCAAGGCGCTCGCCGGCGTCGATCGTTTCGACATGACAAATGGCAGCATGGACCTCACCGTTGGTTTGGCCAACACGCACATCGTGAGCCACGCGAACCGCATCTTGGCGCTCGAAGAGGGCAGCTTGCCCAACGAGTTGTCGAACGAACTCGACACGCTTGGGCCATACAACTTTGAGGGCCGTCTCGATACGCCGATGACAGCGCACCCGCACACGTGCGCCGAGACCGGCGAGATGCATTTCTTCGGGTACGGATTCATGCCGCCGTTCGTCACGTATCACGTGGCCGACGCCGCCGGACAGTTGGTGCACACTCAGGCCATCGACGTGCCGGGTCCAACGATGATCCACGACTTTGCGATCAGTCGCAACTACGCGATCTTCCTCGACCTTCCCGTCACCTTCAACATCGAAGACGCAATGACGGGCGGCATGCCGTTCGGTTGGGAAGAGGGCTACGGAGCTCGCATTGGTTTGTTGAACCGCGATGCAGCGCGCCGCGGCGAGCAGCCACGCTGGTTCGACATCGACCTGTGCTACATCTTCCACATCATGAACGCATGGGACGATGGTCCCGACGGTCACACGGTGTGGCTCGACGCTGGTCGTCACGCAAGCATGTGGCAGGGCGGCGCCGACAAGTTTGAGCCGTGCTACCTGTGGCGCTGGCGCTTCGATCTCAACACGGGCACTGTGCACGAAGAGCAACTCGACGACCGCGAGCACGCTTTTCCGCGCATCGACGATCGTCGCTGTGGGTTGCAGAACAAGGTCGGCTGGGCATTGAGCTCGCGTGACCAAGGTTCAAGCGAGATGGACGGCTCGAGCGTGTTTCTCAAGTACGACCTTGGCAAGGGAACAAGCGAAGTGCACGACTTCGGCCCAACCACCGTGTCGGGCGAGCCAGTGTTTGTGCCCTCCGCAAACGGCACTGCCGAAGATGATGGCTACGTGATTACATACCTCTACGACAAGGCCACCCAGAGTTCATCGTTCGTGGTGCTCGATGCACATGACATGAGTGCAGAGCCACTGGCGATTGTGCCACTACCGCAGCGAGTGCCGTTTGGCTTTCACGGCAGCTGGATCGCCGACTGAAACAACGTTCGCTGAGAACGAGTTGATCGAGCCGAGCTGGGGTTGCCCCCAGCCGGCTCACTCACAACAGTTGGGCTCAGAGGCCTGACTTCTCGAGGATGTGGATGCCACATGCCGAGCCGAGGCCGATGACATGGGCCAAGCCAACCTTGGCGCCTTGGATCTGACGATCGCCAGCCTCGCCGCGCAGGTGATGACACACTTCCCAGACGTTGGCAATGCCGGTGGCTGCGATGGGGTGACCCTTTGACTCGAGGCCGCCCGACACGTTGACCGGGGTTGAGCCATCGCGCCATGTGGCGCCGCTCTTGAAGAAGTCGGCAGCTTCGCCTGGCTTGCACAGACCGAGGTTGTCGTAGTGCACGAGCTCGGCTGTGGCGAAGCAGTCGTGCAGCTCAACGAGGTCGAGGTCTTCGGGACCGATGCCAGCCTTGGCGTACGCCTGAGCGGCGGCACGACGGGTGAGCGTGTTC
Source organism: Actinomycetota bacterium (assembly GCA_026393695.1). Classification (GTDB taxonomy): domain Bacteria; phylum Actinomycetota; class Acidimicrobiia; order Acidimicrobiales; family Ilumatobacteraceae; genus WLMZ01. The sequence goes on along the minus strand of JAPKZR010000290.1, from coordinate 28,589 downwards.
ACATCGGGGAGCACCTGGCAGGCCTCTTCGTATGGATCAGAGGTGAGCACCGACGCTGAGATCTTGACCGCACGGCGCTGCTGCTCGAGCGACAAGGTCTTGAGCTTGGCATCGCTGACCAACACTGCTGCGGCGCCGCCGTCGCAGTTGGCTGAGCACATGGCGCGGGTGTTTGGGTACGCGATCATCATGTCGTTCATGATCTCGTCGAGGGTGAAGCGCTTCTGGTAGGCAGCCAACGGGTTGAGCGTTGAGTGAGCGTGGTTCTTCTCGCTGATCTGAGCGAACAACTTGAAGTCGGCGCCGCCGTACTTGTGCGCGTATTCCATGCCGACCTGAGCAAACACGCCAGGCATGGTGTCGGTGCCAATGCGGCCATCGGTTGAGGCCACTGCGCCGTAACGGCCGAAGCGGTTCCAGGTCTTGCCGTCGTCTTTGCGGTTGCCGCCGGACAACAGGCCAACGCCGCTGAGCTTCTCGACGCCTACAGCGAGACCGAAGTCGCACTCGCCGCTCTTGATCGACATGTAGACCACGCGCAACGCCGTGGCGCCGGTGGCGCAGGCGTTCGACACGTTGTACGCCGGGATACCGGTCTGGCCGATCTGCTTTTGAATCATCTGGGCAATACCGCCGCCGCCCATCAGGCAACCTGCGGCCAACACGCCCATGTCGGCCATGGTGACGCCGCCGTCGGCAAGCGCGGCCATCGCTGCTTGCGCAGCGAGGTCGACGGTGTCTTTGTCGGTGTGCTTACCGAACTTGGTCATGTTGATCCCGAGGATCCAAACGTCGCCGCTAGACATGGCTGCTCCTTACAAGTGGGTTCTAAGAGTTCTTATTGGTTGATGAAGAAAATGAAGAAAGGGTGCTGGTCTGCGTGCAGATCAGGAGACAGGTTCGAAGGCGAAGTTGACGGCTTCGGTGCCGGCTTCGTCGCTGCCGACGACATAGGTGGTGAGGCGCACCTTCATGCCGAGCGAGACGTGCTCTGGGTCGGCAGTGACGTTGGTGAGGTTGCCGCGAACGCTGGTGCCGTCGCACTCGATGATGGCCGACACGAACGGCACAGGAATACCCGGCGCTGCGAACGAGACGATGGTGAACGACCGCACGAAGCCTTCGGTGGCGATGTCAGCGTCGGCGAACGACGTGCCAAAGCACGACGCGCAGGCGTTGCGGCGATCGAAGAACCGGGCGCCACACGAGGTGCACTGGTGGGCAACGAGGTGAGGGGTGGGAGCGAGATGGAGATACTCGACGAAGGGGATCTGTTCGGACACAGTTGCATTCTTAGGGAGTTGGTGGACAAAAGGCAAAGCGGAGGACACGCCCGATCACCCACTCGTGCAATAACGTCACGTGGAGATTCGCCGAGAGGGGCCGCAATGTTGGATGTAGTGATCACCGGAGGCAAGGTCATCGACGGCACCGGCCGCGCTGCCGTTGCCGCCGACATCGGAATTCGCGACGGCATCATCGTTGAGATCGGCGATGTCACCGAGGCTGCGCACCAACGTATTGATGCCACCGATCAGGTGGTGACCCCTGGGTTCATCGACATCCACACTCACTACGACGCTCAGGCTTTTTGGGACACCACGCTGAGCCCATCGCCGTTGCATGGCGTCACCACCGTGATGGGCGGCAACTGCGGTTTCACGATTGCGCCGCTTGCCCCCGAAGACGGCGACTACCTGATGCGTATGTTGGCCCGAGTCGAGGGCATGCCGCTCGAGTCGCTGCAGCAAGGTGTGCCGTGGGACTGGCGCACCACCGGCGAATACCTCGACCGCCTCGATGGCACCTTGATGCCCAATGCTGGTTTCTTGGTTGGGCACTCGGCCATTCGCCGCAGCGTGCTCAAGGACCAAGCCACCGAGCGAGCGGCCACTCCCGAAGAGATCATCAAGATGCAGAACCTGTTGCGCGAGGGCCTCGCAGCCGGTGGCATGGGTTTTTCGTCGACATGGTCAACCTCGCACAACGACCACACTGGCTCGCCAGTTCCGTCTCGCCATGGCACCCGCGAAGAGCTCGTAGCCCTGTGCAGTGTTGTGCGCGAGTTCCCCGGCACCACGCTTGAGTTCATCCCTCAGGTCGGACGCTTCACCGACGAGTCGTTCGATCTCATGGCCGCAATGAGCGTGGCGGCCAACCGTCCGCTCAACTGGAACCTGTTGCAGGTTCAGGCTCAAAACTGGGAACAGGTGCAGCATCAGCTCACGGGCGGAGACATCGCCGAAGCCAAGGGCGGACGCGTCTTGGCGCTCACGTTGCCCGACACGTTCCGTCTGCGCCTGAACCTGCGCAGTGGTTTCGTGCTCGACATCTTGCCGGGCTGGGACAAGCTCATGGCGCTCGATCCTGCGACCAAGCTGGCGATGCTGCGCGATCCTGCGGGCCGCGCCGAGATGAATCGCCTTGCGCAATCGGCGCCAGAACCGCTGCGCTCGTTGGCCAACTGGGGTACGTACACGTTGCTCGAAACCTTCAGCGAAAACTGGAAGCGCTTTGAGGGACTGTCTATCGGGGCCATCGCCACCGAACTCAACAAAGACCCGTGGGACGCGTTGGTCGACATCGCGATCGACGACGATCTCAACACCGTCATTGCCAGCATGGATACCGGCCAGACCGACGCCAGTTGGGAAAAGCGCGTCGAGGTGTGGCGCGACCCTCGTGCCATCGTTGGCGCATCCGACGCCGGGGCACACCTCGACATGATCGACAGCTTCAGCTACGCCACCACGTTGATTGCTCGCACCACTGTCGATCGCCAGCTACTTCCGCTCGAAGAAGCCGTGCACTATCTCACCGGCGCGCCGGCGGCGTTGTACGGCCTGAAGGGTCGCGGCACGTTGGCGGTGGGTAACGCTGCAGACATCGTGGTGTTCGATCGCCACAACATTGGTCCGGGTGAGGTGTTCACCAAGTTCGACCTACCTGCATTGGTCCGGGTGAGGTGTTCACCAAGTTCGACCTACCTGGCGGCGCTGGTCGTGTTTACGGCGAGGCCAACGGCATCAGCCATGTGCTCGTGAATGGCGTGCCGTGCGTGCAGCATGGCGAGATGCTCGATGCGCGCCCTGGCACCTTACTGCGCAGCGGTCGAGACACGAACACCGTGCGGGTGCAGTAACCCGCTGGCCTATTGGCCGGCGAGCGAGGTGTTGAACATCCTGACATCGATCGTGTCGGTCAGTTTGGTGATCGTGATCTGCAGGTCGGGCGTGTCTTGGTAGGCGAGCATGCCGTTTTCGAGCACGCAGTACTTCTTGGTGCCACTGGTGAAGCTGAGTTGCACGCACGTGGCGGTCTGGTCGACAAATTGCTCGACCGAAGCGATCGCTGGGCCAACCATCGCGGTGACGTCTTGGCGAATGCGTGCTGCTGGAGCGGAGCCATAGAACTCGTGAGTGACCGAGAGATTGCTAATGGTGGCATCGTCGGCCGTGATTGAGCACTGCCCGGTGGACAACGTGCAGGTGCGGAAGCCGCCCACTGATTGCAGGAAGCGAATGTCACCAAAGGTGATCGAGCGTTCGCTTTCGTTCTGGATGGCAACCGTGACGGGCGTGACGATATTGCCGAATCGGGTGAGGATCGAATAGCTCGCGGTGAACGGGCCGATGGACGTATCGAGCTTGCTGAGCACTGCCTCGATCGCTGGGTCTGCTTGCGATCCGAACGACGGGCGCTCGCCGGTGATGCACCCGCTGAACAACAGCGGGGCGACAATGGCGACGGCGAAAGAGCGGAAGAGACGCATACGAGTTGCGATCGTAGGGGATGAACTGAGCGAAACGGTGTCTGTCGGCCCTTGCGCGCCTATCGTCGGTGATCGTGATCCGTATCGATGCCGCAACCGTATTGCTGCAGTGGTCCACCGGTGGACTGTTTTTCTTGTGGTTCACCACGCGGCGCCGACTCGTTGGCGCTGGCTATGGCTGGCTGCTGCGTGGCGTCTATTTGCTGATGGCCTTTGGCGCGTTGGTGTGCGGCCTGCGCTTTGGCTCCGAAGTTGTGCGCGAGGTCGCATCGTTCGGTGTCGGCCTTGCGGCTCTGGTCGCTCTGGTGATGTCCATCGTGCACCGTCGCGACGATCGCTTTGCTCCGTGGCTCGATCTGGTGGCTCCAGCAATTGGTCTTGTGGGTCTTGTTGCCGCTGGCATTGGCGCCGGCGGAAACGATCTGGTCGCGGTAATCCGCACGGTGGTGGGTGCAGCGTTCCTCGGAGCGGTCACCGATGCGATGTTGCTCGGCCACTGGTATCTGGTGCAGCCAGGTCTGCCACGCGGCCTGCTGAACGAATTGGTGCAGGTCACGCAGTATGTGTTGCCTGTAGAGGTGGCTGCGTTGTTGCTGCCAACGGGCATGCTCAGCGTGCTCAGCGGCACCGTTTCCGACGGATGGAACGGCACGCTCGGGTACTTCTGGGTGGCGTGTTCGATCACCACAGCCGTGTTGTGCTGGGTCACCAAGCGAGCGCTTCGTGAGCGGTATTACTCGGCAGTGATGGCCGCCACCGGACTGCTGTATCTCGCAATTCTCACCGCTTTCGGCACCGACCTGGTCGCCCGAGCGGTGCTTGCTGGCTAGTCCGGCTTTAGCATCGGCGGTCATGCAACAGATTCCGCGCACCCTGTTCAACGACGATCACGATCAGTTCCGCACTGCCTTTCGGGCGTGGCTCGACAACGAGGTCGTTCCGAACCATGAGCAGTGGGAGCGCGATGGTCTTGTGTCGCGCGAGATTTGGCTCGAAGCCGGACGACACGGATTCCTCGGTCTCACGGTTCCCGAGAAATTCGGCGGCGGCGGCACCGACGACTATCGCTTTGCAGCCGTCATGGCCGAAGAGATCGGCATGACCGGTGTCATCGGCAGCGCTAACGGCATGACCCTGCACAACGACATCGTGCTGCCCTACTTCGTCAGCCTGTGCAACGAAGAGCAGCAGCAGCGGTGGCTGCCCGGCATGGTTACCGGCGAACGCATCGGTGCAATTGCGATGACCGAGCCGAACACCGGCAGCGATCTCGTCGGCATCAAGACCACGGCTGTGCGTCACGGCGACTCATTTGTGGTGAACGGCGCGAAGACATTTATCTCGAACGGCATCCTCAGCGACGCGGTCATCACCGTGGTGAAGACCGATCCATCCAAGGCCCATCGCGGGATGAGCCTGCTTGTGCTCGAGCGGGGCATGCCCGGCTTCGAGCGTGGACGCAACCTCGACAAGATGGGCATGCACGCTCAAGACACCGCCGAGTTGTTCTTCACCGATGTCGAGGTGCCCGCCACCAACATGCTTGGTGACGAAGGCATGGGCTTCATGTACTTGATGACCAACCTCGCTCAAGAGCGCCTCGGAATTGCGATTGGCGCTGTGGCGGTTGCTCAAGCAGCGCTGAACTGGACAGTCGACTACACCACCGAGCGCAAGGCGTTTGGGCAATCGATTGCACACTTTCAGCACAGCAAGTTCTTGCTCGCCGAACTCGCCACTGAAGTGCAGATTGCGCAGGTGTACGTCGACCGGTGTATCGAGTTGCATCTCAACCAAGCGCTCACTGTCGAGCAGGCAGCGGCCGCCAAGTTCTGGTGCACCGAGCTGCAGAACAAGGTGGTCGATCGTTGCGTGCAATTGCACGGCGGTTACGGCTACATGCGTGAGTACCCCATCGCTCGGGCGTGGGCGGACAGCCGCATTCAGACCATCTACGGCGGCACCAGCGAGATCATGAAAGAGATCGTCGGCCGCAGCGTTGTGGGTGGCTAGCGCTTAGGCGCGAGATCGAACGCCGCGGCTGGCAGCGAGGCCAAGCACAGCGCACAGCGCGGCCAGTGCGAAATTCACGCCGATAGCGCTCTGCAAGGTGGCCGAGGTGCGATCAGCGAACGCAACGGTTGAGCCGCCGATAACCCCCATCATTCCGAAGCCCAGAGAATCGGCGAGATGGATCTGGCTGCTGATCTCGCCTTCGCGTCCGTCGTCGGCGTAGGTCATCGAGGCAACGGTGGTGGGGTTAAACAAGATGCCCATACCGAAGCCGCCGATTGCCCAAGTGACGAACACCATCGGCAACGGCCACGATGTGGACAACACCGGTGCAACGGTGGCGATACCAATCAGCAAGAAGCCAAAGCCCATGCCCGACACTCGACCCGGGTTGATGCGGTCGACGCGGCGGGCTGTCACCGCCTGGCCGATGGTCCACGTGATGGCTGCGCCGGAGATCACGAAGCCCTGCACGATTGGTCGAGCGCCATGGAGTCGGTCGGCGGCAAGAGGCACGAAACTGTCGACACCTAAGAATGTGGCGGTGGCGAGAAAGCGAACGGCCACGATGGCGGGTAGGCCGCGGCGAGCCCGAAACACTCCGGCGGGCAGCATGAACCGCAACGCGGGAAGAGCGATGGCGATGCCGGCAATGCAAAGCGGAACAGCCAACAGCAGATGTTTGTTCTGGAGTCCGGCGGCCAGAATGCCCACACCGGCGGAGGCCTGAAAGGCGCGATGTAAGCGCGTTGGTCGGCGATCGATGATCGCCTCGGATGGCGCGAGGTGAGTCATCGCTCGAGCCGTGAGCAGTGCGACGGCGGCGGCAAGTGGAGCGATGCCGATGAAGACCCAGCGCCAACCGGCGCGGTCGACTACGACGCCAGCAACCACGGGGCCGAGCAAACTGGGCAACACCCAGCCAGCGCTGAGGTATGCGTACATCGAGGCTTGGCGCTCGACCGGAAAGGCGCGGCGCACGGCGATATACGACAGGGGGGCGAAGCCGCCGCTTCCGGCCCCCTGCAGCAGTCGGCCGATGAGCACCATCGTCATCGACTGCGCCGACGCAGCCACGACGAGTCCGATGAGGAAGATTCCGATACACGCGAGGAATGGCCGGCGCACACCGTGGAGATCGGCTTGTTCGCCAGCCCACACCAATGCCACGAGGTCGGCGAGCATGTAGGCCGCAAGGGTGGCGCCATACAACGAGTCGCCGTGCAGAGCGTCGGCGATGGTGGGTAGCGCCGTGATGACGGCAGTTGTCTCGAATGCAACAAGCGTGACGCTGAGTACGAGTCCAACGGCGAGAGCGCGCTGGCTCGCGTCGAGGGGGGCGCGTGTCATCGTGGCCAGTCTAGAGACGAGCCGTGGTGGTTAGCCCCGGGTGACAGAAGGGGCCACGAGTGGCCACGGCTGCGTGCGCTCAATCATGAGTGAGGCGTCGAGCAGCAACTGCTCGGAGTAGTGACGACCAACGATCTGCAGACCAATGGGCAAGCCATCGATGGTGCCAGCCGGAACGCTGACCGCTGGGTTGCCGTGCAGGTTTGCGGGGAACGTGAGGCGACCGTTGTTGGCGGCTCCAGCAGTGATGCCACCGAACTCATGTGGCAACGGACCCTCGGCGCCGAAGGCGATGTCGGGGTTGCTGGCCGTGATGACAAAGTCGACCTCGGAGAAGATCTGAGCCATGCGCTCGTTGAGTTCCATGCGACGGTCTTCGATCTTGGCGCGTGCCTCGACGCCATAGCGACCCATCGTGTGCTCGATGCCGCTGCGAATTTCGGGGGTGAGCACGTCTTTGCACTCGGGCCAATAAGCGGCGAGTTGCGATTGAATCTCGATCATGCCGCTGATGGACCACGCCGCGCCCATGCTGGGCAGGCTGATGTCGACGCCGTCGATGCGGCGCATGCCAGCGTTGGCGATGAGATCGTCGGCAACGTTTTCGAGCACGACCCACATGGCGGGCGAGATAACGGCGCCACCCCAGTCGGGAACCACAGCAACGCGCATGCCGCGCAATGACTCGGTGTGAGTACCGAGTTCGTTTTCCCAACCACTGGTGCGGGGCAGGCTGAACTGGTCGCGAGCGTCGTAGCCGTTACACACGTCGAACCAACGGGCGGTGTCGCGCACTGAGCGGCTGAGACAGCCAATGGTGACGGTCATGTTGCCGATGGTGGTGCGTGGGGCTCGTGGAATGCGGCCGAAGGTTGCCTTGAGGCCGAAGAGTCCGGTGAAGCCAGCGGGGATGCGGATTGAGCCGCCGCCATCGCCGCCCGAAGCAATGGTGACAAGACCGCCGGCAACTGCCGCGCCTGTACCGCCACTCGACCCGCCGGGGGTGTGCGCCGTGTTCCATGGGTTGAGGGTGGCACCGTGCAACACGGTGCGGGTGAGGTTGACTCCGCCGAACTCGCTTGAGGTGGTCTGGCCAGCTAACACGGCGCCGCCTTGGGTGACCATGCGATCGATCATGACCGATGTGTGCGTGGCCACGTGATCGGCAAACACCACGCATGCCTCGGTGGCGGGCCAGCCGGCAACCGAGTCGAGTTCTTTCACGCCGATGGGCACGCCACCAAAGGGCAGCGAGATGTCGGCCTGCTCGGCGGCGCGCATGGCCTCTTCGCGAGGGGTGTACGCGAAGGCGTTGAGATCGCTTGCATCGATCGCGTCGTAGGTGGCCTGCAACTCTTCGGCTGGCGAACGCTCGCCGCTTCGGAATGCTTCGACCAATGAGCAGCTATCGCCTAACCACGGTGTGTTCGCCATGCGGCGCACGATAGTTGCAGATGGTTCGCCTGCCGTACTCCTGCGGTTGCGTTCGTCAAAATCGATTGATCTGTCGATAGCTGTCCGCTGCCCATAGAGTCGGCAGCGTCATGGATAGCCGCGCCTTTCTCGATCTTCGTCCGAGCCACAACCCATATCGCTGGAGCCTGCCGGTGACCCCGGGGCTGTCCACTTGGGGTGGGTTTTTGTTTGGCGGATGTGGTCTGGGTGCAGCGATCTCGGCGCTCGAGCAAACCTCGGGTCGCAATTGTGTGTGGGCCACGGGGCAGTACCTGTCGTACGCAAAGCCTGGCGAGGTGATGGACATCGACATCACGATGGCTGTCGAAGGGCACCAGATCTCGCAGGCCCGCGCTGTGTGCCATGTAGGTAACCGCGAGATTCTCACCGTGAACGCAGCGCTTGGACATCGCGAAATTGAGCACTCGGGCCAATGGGAGACCATGCCCGATGTGCCGCCACCCTCGCAGTGCGAGGCCCGCGATTACCGCTTGCCGGCCGACGGCACCATCAACGAACGCCTTGAGCAGCGCATGGTGAAGGGCCGCGATCTCGAGTCGCTCGATGGCACCCATGGCGATGGTCAGGTGCTGCTGTGGGCGCGTATCCCAGATGTGATCGAAGGCGTCGATGCCACAACGCTGGCCATCCTCGGCGACTTTGTGCCGATGGGCGTCGGCCAAGCGCTTGGTGTGCGTGGCGGCGGCAACAGCCTCGATAACACATTGCGGGTGGCTCGATTGGTGCCTACGGAGTGGGTGTTGCTCGACATTCGCGTGCATGCCGTGGGCCGCGGGTTCGGTCATGGACTTGTGCATATGTTCGCCGAAGATGGCACGCTGATGGCCACTGCCAGCCAAAGCTGCATAGTTAGGTACTGGAAAGGCGAGCCCGATGAGCCTCGCCCAGCGTCTCAGCAAGGGGAATCGAAATGAGCACACCACTTCCAAAGCGTCCGGGGATGACCGTGCCGTTGCCGGGACCGTTGCATAGCCACCGCGAAAAGCTCAGCGAACTCGCCGATCTGGGGTACACCGACATCTGGTCGGCCGAGAGCGATGGCGCCGATGCCTTTACGCCTCTGGCGATGGCCGCAGCGTGGGAGCCCCGCCTTCGTCTGGGCACCGCAATCGTGCCTGCCTACACGCGTTCGCCGGCGTGCTTTGCGCAGAGTGTGGCCAGCATGGCCGACGCGGCGCCTGGTCGATTTGCGATTGGTATTGGCTCGAGCAGCAATGTGATTGTCGAGCGATGGAACGGTGTGCCGTTTGTAGAGCCGTACAAGAAGGTACGCGATGTCGTTCGCTTTTTGAAAGATGCGCTCAGCGGCGAAAAGGTGTCGAAGCAATACGACACGTTCAAGGTCGATGGGTTTCGTTTGGGCGTGCGCCCAGAGCAGCAGCCACAGATTCTGGTGGCGGCGCTGCGCGAAGGCATGTTGAAACTTGCGGCGCGCGAGGCCGATGGCGCGATCATTAACTGGCTGTCGGCGCAAGACGTGACCAAGGTGGCCGCCGTAGTGAACGATGCTGCCGGTGGCGAGCAAAAAGAGATTGTGTGTCGCATCTTTGTGTGCCCCAGCGAGAACGCTGATGTGGTGCGCGCTGCGGGAAAGTTCGCGATTGCGGCTTATCTCAACGTGCCCGTGTATGCCGCATTCCATGAGTGGCTCGGCCGCGGCGAAATGCTGCAACCAATGTGGGACGCATGGAAAGCCGGCGACCGCAAGGCGGCCTTGGCTGCCATTCCGGATCAGTTGGTAGACGACATCATCGTGCATGGTTCGCCAGCCGAATGCCGTGCCAAGATTCAGGCCTATTTCGACAACGGCGTGACCACTACGTCGTTGGCAATTCTGGGTCTTGACCCAGAATTGAAGCACTGGCAGGCAGTGCGCGATCTGGCACCCACCGCCGGCGCGTAACCGCGGGTCAGGCTGCGATCTGACGCGACGAGCGACGCTCGGGGGTGGTGTTCGTTGCGCGGGCTGCGGCCTGCGCTGCGAGCTGTGCTCGTAGCGCCGACACGTGGGCGAGGCCCGACACGCGCGTCTGCTCGCTGAGGCGAAACTGCAGGGGCACCGGTGCCGAGGTGCTGAGAAGCGAAAGTTGTTCGGCAGCGCCCAGTGTGCTGGCGAGTTCTGGCGTGTTTGCGATCGTGCTCATGGAGTGATGATGACCAATGGGTGTTACAGGGTTACGCAGCGTTCTAGGCTGCGGCGATGACGACCCAGGCGCGTGAGGATCACTCAGCCAGCTACGACGGCGAGGTGCGCGATGCGTGGCGTGCCTACGGAGATCCCCGGGTCATCACGTCGGTGGTCGAGGTCAGCGCCAAGGTGTCAACCAACCACGTGTACCGACTGCACCTCGACGACGGCGGTAGTGCCATCGCCAAGGTGTCTTCGTACGGCTCGTACTACTTGTTCCGCGAAGACCACGATCGAATTCATCGATCCCGTGAACTGCTGCAGGACACTCGTTGGGCTGGCCTGCTTGCCGACGTCTTCGTCGAGCGCGACCAGCTGCCCGGTGGCCCTTCGCGGCGCGCTCGACCCCCTCGCGTGTTTACTCACTACAACGGCCAGCTGTGGACGGCGTTCTATCAAGACGTAGCGGTGGATCAGTCGTTGCCGCGGGTGCTGTCCGATGCTCAGATCGGCGAGCTCGGCGAAGAGATGGCATTGCTGCACCGCGACTGTGCCGATGTCGCCCGGCGCATTCCGCTCACCTCGAAGTCGATCAAGTCCGATGCGATTCATCTGCTCGACCTGTTATCCGACAAACATTCGTCGCTCAAGTTTCAATACAACGCCGAGCAGAAGCAGTACCTGCGCCGGCAGTGTCACGAGTTTCTCGAGCAACTCGATCGCTTCGGCTACGACGACTGGTCGAAGATTCCGGTGCTCATCGATTGGAACCTCGGCAACTTTTCAGTGTCGATGGATCAACAGCAGATTCGTTTGTTCAGCCGCTGGGACTACGACTGGTTTCGCATTGAGCCGCGGCTACTCGACTTCTATTTTTTGTCGCGGGTGTCGAGCGCCACGGGCGACCGCACGGTGTTTTCGTACTCGCCGCACACCTTGCTCGAGCCGCGTTTCAGGAAGTTCTTGACGGCGTACCACCGCATTTACCCGCTCAACGAAAACGAACTGCTGTTCATGCGTGAGGTGTACAGGTTCTTCATCTTGAACTACGTGGTGCGCGAAGGCGACAACTTCTTCCAGCCCGAATACTGGCGGCGACTGCAGCAAGAGGCTGTCACGTTGTGCTTACCCGCTGCCGAGCGTCTCGATCTGCGGCCGTTGCTCGACATTCTGGGCTAACTCGCAGCACCCCGAGCGCCTACGCTAGGGCGATGAGGATCAACGTTGCGGTTATCGGTGCTGGTTCGTGGGGAACCACGGTGGCCGCGCTTGCGGCCGAGAACACATCAACAACGTTGTGGTCTCGTCGTGGCGACCTCGCCGACGCAATCAACAGCACGCACGAGAACTGCGACTACTTGCCAGGATTCTCGCTGCCCGAAAGTCTTCGTGCCACGAGCGATTTGCGCGAGGCGGTGAGTGCCGCCGACGTTCTCGTGATGGCGGTGCCGTCGCACGGCTATCGGGCGGTGGCCGCTGAGGCGGCGCCATACCTGCGGCCGTGGGTGCCGGTGGTCAGCTTGGTGAAAGGGGTCGAGCGCGATTCGTTGAAGCGGATGAGCGAGGTGACCGCCGAGGAGATGCCAGGCCATCCGGTAGCGGTGCTCGCGGGACCCAACTTGGCGAAAGAGATCTTGGCCGGACAACCAGCGGCGAGCGTTGTGGCCATTGATGACGAAACGATCGCGCATGAACTGCAGCGCATCTTCACCCGACCCAGCCTGCTCATCTACACCAACCCCGACGTCGTGGGATGCGAGGTCAGTGGTGTGGTCAAGAACATCATTGCGATTGCCGCCGGCATGGCCGAGGGCATGGGCTTCGGCGAGAACAGCCGTGCCACCATCATCACCCGCGGTCTTGCCGAAATGAGCCGCCTCGGATTGGCGCTTGGCGGAAACGCACTCACGTTTGCTGGCCTGGCGGGCATCGGTGACCTCGTCGCTACGTGTTCATCGAAGCAGAGCCGCAACAACACCGTTGGCCTGCAGCTCGGCCAAGGGCGCAGCATCGACTCGATCCTTGCGGGCATGAGCATGGTTGCCGAAGGAGTGAAGAGTTCGTCTTCGGTGTTGGAGCTTGCTCGCCGATACGGTGTGGAGATGCCGATTACCGAACAGGTCGTCGCCGTGTGTCATCACGGCCGGTCAGCCAAAGACGCCATGACTTTGCTCATGCAACGCAGCATTAAGAGCGAGATCGGTTAGATCGAGATGAACACAATTGGTGTCTTGGGCCGCCATTGGCGCGCCACTGTCAGCGCTGCTGGCGTCATTCAGCCGTGGGGTAACGGCGATGAACCGTCACTCGATTGGTTCATCGCTGCCGACGATCGTTGGCATGTGCCATCGCAAGAGGCGGCTGTTCGCCAGCGTCGTATCGACAACGCTCCCATTTTTGAAACGCGTTTACGGGTGCCCTCGGGCGACGCAGTGCAGCGCGTGTGGTGCGTTGCCGATGGTGGCGGCTACACGGTCATCGAGATCGAAAACGAGTCGACCCTTCCGTTCGCAGTGGCATTCAGCCGCAACGACATCTTGTCGGTGCGGCCGCCAACGAATGTGCCAATTGAGGGCATCGAACTGCCCGAAGGCTCGGTCGTGTTTCCGGTGGGTCATCACTCCACCATTCGTGTTGCGTTAGCGCACGCTGGCGGCGCGACGGCATCCCCCACGTTGTTGCCCGATGGGTTGTCGTCGGTCGAGCAAGTTACGCGTGGATGGACCTCGATTCTCGATCGCGCTGGCCGTCTCGAGTTGCCCGAAGAATCAGTGATGGCCGAGATCGCTCGACTGCGCACCGAGCTTGCGCTCAATGGCCCAGCCGAGCCAAGCGACGACGCCGTTGCGTTCCTGATCGACGTCGGACAGCTCGTTCGACTTGGCGAGCGCGCCGATCCGTGGGTCCCCGACATCGCCGACGCGGTGGCTGTTGTGGCTCGCCTCGATCACGCGTGGGATGTTGCCGCAGCGCTCGACGCCGCAGCGGTTGTGTTGCATCGGGCCGGCGAAACCCGTGCCGTGCGCGATGTCTCGCGGATGCGGTCATCAGCCGCTGCCGCCTTGCCGGGTTCGTTGCCGGCCGACACCGACGATTCACGCATGCTCGGCTGGCTTGAGCAACGCGTTGCCCGCGCCGCTGGTGCAGGCGTGGCCGAGCTGATGGCTGGCGGCATGCCCAAGGCATGGCTCGGCCTCAACTTCGAAGTCCACGATCTTGCGGTTGGTCCCGAAACGACGGTGTCGTTTGCAGTGCGTTGGCACGGCGACCGCCCCGCTGTCTTGTGGCAGACCGATGGCGCACCGGTTCGTCTCATAGCGCCAGCCGTAGCGCCCGACTGGTCGAGCACCGAAGCCTCTGGCGAAGCGTTGTGGCCTGCTCCACCGGGCGCAGAGACAATCGTTGTGCCGAGTGCCGTGGTTGTCGATCCTGGCGCCGACATTTCGTTCAACTAGTCGTGTGTGACACGCTCGTCGCCCTTGCCTCGGCTGCGGCCAACGGCGTCACCTTGTTCGCCAAGAACAGCGATCGTCCGCCGCAAGAGTCTCAGGTCATCGAGTGGTCGATGCCGCGTATCGAAGCCTTCACTCAGGCCACTCACATCACCATCGAAGGCTCGGCCGGAGCCACCATCCGCAGCGTCATCTGTCGGCCGAGTTGGTGTTGGGGTGCCGAGCAAGGAGTCAACGAAGCGGGTGTGGCGATCGGCAATGAAGCCATCTACACAACGCTCGATCCGCGCAGCGCGCCCACCGCGCTGATCGGCATGGACCTTGTGCGGCTCGGCCTAGAGCGGGCGGCAACCGCGCGCGATGCGGTGCAGGTGATGACGACGTTGCTCGAGCGTTACGGGCAGGGCGGCACGGGCCACGATGTGGCGCTCATCGGCAAAGACCGGCCCTACTGGTCGAGCTTTCTCATCGCCGATCCAATCGATGCGTGGATCCTTGAGACCAGCGGCAACCAATGGCAGGCCGAACAGGTTGCCGATGTCGCAGCAATCTCAAACCGCACATGTATTGCATCGTTCGACGCAGCGCATCGTCATCCTCAGCAACCCGTAGAGCGGCTCATCGATCCTCGCCTCAACGCATCGCGTGCGATGCTCGCCCAGCTGCCCGTCACGCGCACCGCGATCGAAGCTCACCTGCGCTCACACGACTCATGTGTCGAGCCCGGATGGAGCGTGTGCATGCATGTCGATGGCATCGAGGTCACGACATCGTCGATCATCGCTGAGTTGCCGGTTGGTGCGCCACCCAGCGCCTTGATGTTGCTTGGTTCTCCATGCGAGAACGAGTACGTGCGTTACACGTTTTGAGTGGCGCTCATCACGGCTCGAGAATCACTGCATCGCCGGTGACAATACGCCCTGGTTCGATGACGGTTGCATACACCCGGCTCGCTGCACCGCGCAGATAATTCATGCGGTTGAAGTCGCCGTCGCTGAACCATTGCGCGTTGTGTTTGCACGGGGTTGCGTAGGCCTGAACATCGGCCAGCACAGTGCCGATGCGCAGCCGTACCCCGGGCCGGATGTCGACCCAATCGAGACCCGACGTGGTGATGTTTTCTCCGGATGATCCGCGCTCAATTGGGTGGCCGTCGGTGCGGAACTGGTTGATGACTTCGTCGCTATAGATGCACAACGCTTGCCACGGTCGCCCGTGGTGATTGCGAGACTTTTGCATGTCGCCGACGACGCCGCGAAACGAAACGTCGACCGACTCAAGAGCCAACTTCGGAACTCCGCCTTTCGACG
This sequence comes from Actinomycetota bacterium, assembly GCA_026393695.1. Classification (GTDB taxonomy): domain Bacteria; phylum Actinomycetota; class Acidimicrobiia; order Acidimicrobiales; family Ilumatobacteraceae; genus WLMZ01. The sequence goes on along the minus strand of JAPKZR010000290.1, from coordinate 13,088 downwards.
AGCTGAGTTGGGTCACCGTGCCGGTAGCTGTGGCTGGCATCTGCCCGTCGGCGCGCAACGCCTGCGAGGCCGCGGCCAACGTAGACCACACGCTTGCCAAGATTCCTTCGAGTGCGGGGGAGTCGCCCAGTGTTTGCGCGCCAAGGGTTCCGAGTTCGCTGAGCGAAGCGTTTGGCGCGGTGCCCATCGCTTCGGTGATTGAGTGAATGAGGTTCTGCTCAAGAGCGTCTGCGGCGGCGCTTCTGCGGCCCTGCATCATCGTGAGCCACAGGTCGCCGAGGTTGCCAAGCGTTCGGAGGGCGTCGGTCTGGGTGAACTCGTAGGGGCCGAGGCTGATCATGGCTCTCACCGTAGGCTGTGCCGCGTGACTGACATCGACAATATGCGCCTCACCGAGTGGACTTCTTGCGGAGGCTGCGCAGCCAAGTGGGGAGCCTCGTTGCTCTCGAGCCTGGTGCAAGACTTTCCCGCAGCATCAGATCCGGCGCTCATTGTTGGACTTGCTCCGTTCGACGATGCGGCCGTGTACAAGATCAGCGACGACCTCGCGATGGTCAGCACCACCGACTTCTTTCCTCCGCTTGTCGACCATCCGTCTGACTTCGGCGCTATCGCTGCGGCCAACGCGTGCAGCGACGTGTTCGCGATGGGTGGTCGCGTCACGGTTGCCGTCAATGTGGCTGCGTTCCCCGAGCACTTCCCTCGCGAAGCCATCGTTGCCATCTTCGACGCGGCGGCCGCAGTGGTTGCCGAAGCAGGTGGCGCCATTGCCGGCGGGCACACCATCCGCAACCCTGAGCCCATCTTCGGACTCGCGGTGCAGGGCTTGGTTCACCCCGATCGCATCTTCCGCAAAGAGGGCGCGTTGGTTGGCGACATCTTGATGATCTCGAAGCCGCTCGGCACAGCAATTGCATTGGCAGGAGGCAGCGATGCCGACAAGGCCGAGGCCATTGCGGGCATGCGTCGACTCAACCGTTTGGCATCCGAGGCATTGCAGGCCGAGGGCGCTGCAGTGCACGCGGTTACCGATGTCACCGGCTTCGGATTGTTCGGCCACTCGTGGGAGATGGCCGAGCGCGCTGGCGCAGTGTTTGCGTACGACTACAACCGACTGCCGATGTACTCGGGTGTGGTCGATGCCTTGGCTCGTGGCGTACGCACCGGCGGCGACCCCCGCAATCGTGAGCATGTGCAGCATCACGTGAGTGCGTCGGCCGATCTCACCGATGCGCAAGTGGCAATTGGCTACGACCCACAAACGTCGGGCGGGCTGCTCGCAGCAGTGAGCGCTTCGGCTGAGGCCGATCTGGTTGCTGCCGGGTTTGTCACCATCGGCACCGTCATCGCGGGCGACGCTCAGATCGTGCTGCAGTAACGCCCGATGGCCGCTCGTCGCAGTAAAGCCCCCACCCGCGACATCGAGCGCGAGTTATGGCAGGCCGGCCACGAGATTGTGGTTGGCATCGACGAAGTTGGTCGTGGCTCGTGGGCCGGTCCGCTCATGGTTGGTGTTGCGGTGTTACCACGTGACCGGCGTGTGAATGGCGTGCGTGATTCGAAGATGCTTACCGAGGCTGGCCGCGAGCAGATTTTTGATCGGGTTGCAGGCTGGTGCGATGCGTGGGCTGTTGGTGCGGCGAGCCATGTCGAGTGCGATGAATTGGGCATGGCGGCCGCGCAAAAGTTGGCGGCGAAGCGGGCCCTCGATTCGCTTGGCGTGTCGGCCGATGCCGCAGTGGTCGACGGCAAGTGGAACTTCGTGGCACCCCATGTGCGTCACGTAGAGATGCGCGTGAAAGCCGATGCAATCTGCCTCTCGGTAGCGGCCGCATCGATCCTTGCCAAGGTCACCCGCGACCGAATCATGCGCGAGCAAGCCGTGCACTATCCGCAGTGGCATTTCGATACCAACAAGGGCTACCCGTGCCCATTGCACCGCACGGCACTGCAGGGCTATGGGCCCTCGGCAATTCACCGTCGCACTTGGGTGTTCATGGAGAACTTCGTACCATGGCCTGGCATGCGCGTTGTTCGGCCGGATCAACCGACGCTGTTCTAAGAATCGAGTTGTGCAGTGACCGAAGTTGATGTTCTGGTAATTGGCGCGGGCCTCGCGGGCCTGCGCGCCGGTGTCGATCTTGTCGATGCAGGCCGTGATGTTGTTGTGGTCGAAGCGCGCGATCGCGTTGGTGGCCGAGTGTGGAGCCATGCGTTCGACAACGGCCAGTGGTGCGAACGCGGCGCCGAGTTCATCGACACAGACCACGCCGTTGTGCTCGATCTTGTGACTGAGCTTGGGCTGCGGCTCACCGACGTGCGCAGCGGTCACAACGATGAGACGCGTTGGCTGGATGTCAGCGGCCGTACTGCTCCGTTTGCGTTGCATCACTCGTTGCTGGGCGAACTCGAGCGCTGGCACGAAGCCATTGGGGCATTGGCCGCAGCCGTGAACGCTGATGATCCGTACCTGAGTCCAGGCGCGGCCGAACTCGACGCGCTCCGGTTGAGCGACATTGTGAACGAGTTGCAGCTGAGCCCAATGGCGCGGGTGGTCGTGGGCCGCGAGGTGCGCAGCGAATTCATGCTCGGGCCCGATGAGATTTCGCAGCTGATGGCTGGGTGGATGACGGCGTTGCATCTTCGTTCCGGCGAGGGTCGCGAGGCGTATCGCATTGAGGGCGGTAACGATCTGCTCGCCCACGGACTGGCAGCGAAACTGGGCGAACGTGTTCGCCTCTCGTTGCCCGTCGATCGCATCGATCCCGACACCGGCGAAGTGTTCTTCGTGAACGGCGACATCGTGCGCGCTAACCATCTCATCGTCACCGTGCCGTTGCCTGTGCTCGGGCGGATGTGGGCCGACATGCCACACGAGCTTGCCGCTGTGAGCTACGGCATCGGCGGCAAGGTGAGTGTGCAGACAACACGTCGCGTCTGGAACGACCACGGGTGCGATGGCACGGTCATCACCGAACGCGCGTGGGGTCAGATGTGGGAGACCAGCGAAGACCAGCCGGGCGACAGCGGTGTGCTCACGATTCTGCTCACGTCGCATGATGGGGCCGCCCTGGCCGCATTGCCAGACACGACAAACCGGGTCATTGATGAAACCGACCGGCTGTTCCCCGGGTTCAAAGCGATGTCAGGCGAGCGCGTGCAAACCGATTGGACCAACGATCGCTACAGCCTCGGCTGTTATGCCACCTTCGGCCCCAACGAGTTCATGCGCGCCTGGCCGCTGATGCAGCGCCGATATGGCCGCATGGTGTTGGCAGGCGAGCACACCGACGCGTGCGCTGGGTTTATGGAAGGCGCGCTGCGCAGCGGACGACGCGCTGCGGCGCTGGTCTGAGCTTCGCTGAAAGGGTCGCGCGCCCCTTGAGTACCGTGTGACCCAATGACGGTTCAGCCCACCCCCGAGCAAGTGTTGTCGCTCGCTCCCGATAGCGCGGTTGGTGCCGCCGCGCTGGCGCTGGCCGTGCCGGCGTCGTGGTCGTTCGCTGGCTGCGACGACCAGGCGGTGTGGGGTAACTACATCGCTGCTGCAGCCGAGCCCTATGCGGTGGCTATCGATCTCTCCGACGACATTGCTGGCCCGGCCTATCGGTGCACGTGCCCCAGCCGCAAACTTCCGTGCAAGCACGCACTAGGGCTGTTGCTGTTGTACGCCAATAACGGTGTGGTCCACGCTCCTCGTTTGCCCTTTGCTCAGCAGTTCATGTTGCGCCGGGCCAGCCGTTCACAATCCACCGACGTGCCCACAGCCGAGCTCGCCAGTGTTGCGGCTGCCGATGATGTCGAATCCGCAGCAGTGGCGGTTGGGGCTGCCGACCGTGGTGCGTCGCCGTCGCTCACCGGTATGCAGTTGCCTGATCCCGCTCGTTCCAAGCGCCAGCACGATCGCGCCGAGCGCATGCGCGCCGGGCTGCAAGAGCTCGACCGTTGGCTGGCCGATCGCATTCGCGCGGGGCTTGCCTCGCCAGAGCTGGCCGACACCTCGAACTGGGATCTTCTTGCGGCGCGCCTCATCGATGCGCAATGCGGGTCGCTAGCCGGACGGGTGAAGCGAGTGGCGGCCAAAGTGGGTCAGCACCCGCAGTGGCACGAAGACGTACTCGAAGAACTCGCGCTCATGCATGTGCTTGCGGTTGGTGCGCAACACACGTCGTCGTTGCCTGCAGACCTTGCCGATGGGGTGCACGTTGCTACGGGGCTGGCCTCGGCCAAAGACGATGTACTCGCCGGGGTGCCCACCACTGCTCGGTGGACTGTGGCTGGTGTCAGCCGCACCCGCGAAGACCGCATCACGGTGCAGCGCACGTGGCTGTGCGCGTCCGATTCGTCCGACCCCAGCGGCAGCCCTACTTGGGCGATGTTGTTGGCGTTTGGCGTGTTCGGCGCCGAAGCCACGCTCGAATACAACGTGGGCAGTGTGTTCCAGGCAGACCTGCACTGGTATCCAGGCGCCATCGCGCTGCGCGCCATCGTGGGCCGCGAGCATGTCGAGCCTGCGCCGTCCACCGTTGCTCCGCAAGCGTGCAGCATCGCCGATGCGCTCAGCGCGTGCGGCTGGGCTGTGGCTCGTGAGCCGTGGCTCGAGCGTTATCCCATGTGCATCAACGCTGTTCCTGCCCCGCTGGGCAACGGGCGTTGGGCGCTGGTCGACCCCACCGGTTCGGTGCCCATCGCTGCGGGCTTTTCGGCCACCGCCGAATTGGTGTGTTCCTCGGGAGGTCTTGCGGTCTGCGTGATGGGCGAGTGGAGCGCCGATGGTTTCCTGCCGCTCACAATGTGGGCCGACAACATGGTGATCGAACTATGAACGACCTCGCCCAATCAGCCGCTGCCGAGTGGGCCACGTTGCTCAACGCAGCGCTGCTTGGCACCGATCGTCGTCCGCTGGCACCGGCATCGCCAGGGTGGGAGTCGGTTGTCGCTGCCCCCGACCAAGCCATCGAGCTGCTCAATCGTGCAGCGGCAGTGGCCACGGCGCGCCGTGCCGGCGTGCAGCCACAAGTGGCGCCCATGTTGGCAGCCCCTGCACCGCTCGACCCTCGGCCCGTGTGCAGCGCGGCCGCAGCTGAGTTGCTCGTGCTCATGCTTGGCGGCCAGCACGAAGCGTTGTTACCCGAATGGATCTCGCTGTGTCTGCACGCCGGGCTGCGGGTGCCGCATCATCTGATACCCAAGTTGCTGCTGCGCGGCCGCCGCAACCCAGCGTTCGATCACGCGGTGCGCCCGGTGCTCGGCCCCCGCGCTGCATGGCTCGCGCAAGCCATGCCCGAACTCGGTGTTGGTGCCGCGCCCAAACCGTTGCCTGCCAAGGCAACGCCGTTCTTGCCTCCTGCGCCGCCGCCCGACAGTGGGGCAGTGGTGACCGCAATATCTGGCGCCTTCGCCGAGCGCCAAGCCACGTGGGCTGCGGCCCCGCAGTTGCGCATCGCCGTGGCAGCGCTGCACCCCGAATGGTTGGCGGCGCTGATCCTCGAACTCAATCGGGTCGCATTTAATCCCGTCACCGAACGCACCCGAGTCGATCTGTTGGGGCTGGCACGAGTGCGCCGAGAGATGGTGGCCGCGTTGCAACCCGCCGCAGCTGATGCAAACGCGGATGCTGCCGCCGAGGATCCCTTGGCGGCCGACACTAGAACGCGTGTACGGTTGACGCCGTGACTCAGCCCGACGCCGCCACCGTTCTTCGGCCGCACGCCGAGACCGAATTCGCACTCGAACTCGCCGCGCTCGCGGCCAATGACACCCGTGCTAAACCTCCACATTGGTTGCTGTCGCCGTGGTCGGTGGTCACCTATCTCATGGGTGGCACGCTCGCCGATGGCACGGTCATCACACCCAAATACGTAGGCCCACGGCGCCTCATTGAGGTATCGGTTGCAACGCTTGCCACCGATCGCGCTCTGTTGCTGTTGGGCCTGCCCGGCACTGCCAAGACCTGGGTCAGCGAGCATCTCGCTGCGGCCATTAGCGGCAACTCCACATTGCTGGTGCAGGGCACTGCCGGTACCGCCGAAGAAGCAGTTCGCTACGGATGGAACTACGCCCGCCTTCTTGCCGAAGGTCCCAGCCCCGCAGCGCTGGTTCCATCGCCGGTGTATCGAGCCATGGAGCAGGGCTCCATCGTGCGCATTGAAGAACTCACCCGTATGCCCAGCGATGTGCAAGACGCGCTCATCACGGTGCTCAGCGAAAAAGTGCTTCCCATCCCCGAGCTCGGTGGCGAGATGCAGGCGTTGTCAGGGTTCAACCTCATCGCCACCGCGAACAACCGCGACCGAGGCGTCAACGAACTGTCCAGTGCGCTGCGCCGCCGCTTCAACACAGTGGTGCTGCCATCGCCAGCCACGGTCGAAGAAGAAGTGCTCATCGTTACCCAGCGCGTGTCCGCCATGGCGGGCATGTTGTCGTTGCCTGCGGTCACCACCTCGGCCGAAGAAATCCGGCGAGTGGTCACGGTGTTTCGCGAGCTGCGCTCGGGTCAGAGCGAAGACGGCCGCATCAAGTTCAAGACACCGTCGGGCACGATGAGCACTGCCGAGGCCATCTCGGTGATGGTGCAGGGCATCGCTATGGCAGCGCATCTTGGCGACGGCACCCTCAGCTTCGATGCCTTACTGGGCGGCATCGAATCCACCGTGGTGAAAGATCCCGTGCATGACGCGGTGGTGTGGCGTGAGTATCTCGACTCTCTCGCCCGGCGCTAACGCCGACCCCGCCCCGAGCACCCCAGCCCGCGGCCCCGAGGTTCGCCTATACGGCGTGCGTCACCACGGGCCGGGGTCTGCGTTGGCCATCAAACGCGCGCTGCGCGATAACCCGCCAGACATGGTGCTCATCGAGGGTCCACGCGAAGCCGACGCCATCGCAGCGTTGGCTGCCGACCCCGATATGCATCCGCCGGTCACCATGCTCGGGTACGCCATTGGCCAACCCGACCGAGCGTTGTTTCACCCCTACGCATCGTTTAGCCCCGAGTGGGTGGCGCTGCGCTGGGCCACCGATGCCGATGTGCCGGTGCGGTTCATCGATCTCGCGCTTGCCAACGTGCTGGCACCGTGGCCAGCCGAGGTGCAGAGCTCGCTCGACGAACTGGCGCTCGCCGCTGGCTACGACGATCCCGAGCGGTGGTGGGAAGACGTCGTCGAGCATCGTGAGGGCGGCTCTATCTTCGAGGCCATCGCCGAGGCAATGGGCGTGCTTCGTCAGGCCTATGACCCCGATCTTGTACCCGCCGAGCGCATCGAACGTTGCCGCGAGGCGCAGATGCGCACCGGCATTCGCACCGCGCTCTCCGACGGTTATGTGCGCATTGCGGTGGTGTGCGGTGCTTGGCATGTGCCTGCGCTCGAGCGCGCCCAGCATCCCAAGCAAGCTCGGGTCGATGCCGCTCAGTTGCGCGGCATGCCCAAAACCAAAGTGTCCATCACCTGGGTGCCGTGGACCCATCGCCGCCTTGCCTCGGCTAGCGGTTACGGCGCCGGCGTTTCGTCGCCCGGTTGGTATCACCACCTGTTCACCCACCCCGGCGAGCACACCATTGCGCGCTGGTTCGCCCAAGCCGCGCACGTGCTGCGCGCCGCCGACTATGGCGCGTCGGCTGCCGACGTGCTCGAGGCAACCCGCCTCGCCACTTCTCTGGCGGCGCTTCGTGGTCGACCATTGGCGGGTCTTGTTGAGGTCAACGATGCGGCCCGCGCTGTGCTGGGCGACGGCACCGATGCGCCGATGACACTGCTGAACAACGAACTCATCGTGGGTGCGCTCATCGGGCGGGTGCCCGCCCACACGCCGATGGTTCCGCTGGCTCGCAACCTTGCGGCAGAGCAAAAACGATTGCGGCTCAAACCCGATGCCTCGCTGCAAACGCTTGAGCTCGATCTGCGTAAACCGCTCGATCTCTCGCGTTCGCAACTGTTGCATCGCCTTGCGGTGCTTCGCGTGCCGTGGGGCCGCGAGGTCGATGGTCGTCGTAGCGTCGGCACCTTCCGCGAGACATGGCAACTGCTGTGGGAGCCCGAACTCGAGGTGCGTCTCATCGAGGCGTCGGCGCTGGGCACCACCATCGAAGTTGCCGCTGCCGCAGCGATGGCGCAGCATGCAATCGGGGCATCGTCGTTGGGTGAGCTCACCCACGCAGTCGAGGTGTGCCTGCTCGCCAACCTTGCGTCCACGCTGCCGGGCATTGTGGCGCTCATTGCCGATCGCGCGGCGCTCGATCTCGATGTGTCGCACCTGATGTCTGCGCTACCGGCGCTGTCGCGCACCATTCGTTACGGCGATGTGCGCGGCACCGATGCCCAGTCGCTGCAGTCGGTGTTGCACGGCGTGGTGCAGCGCATTGCTGCGGGGCTGGTGCTGGCGTGCGTCAACCTCAGCGACGACGCCGCCAATGTGGTTGGTGTGCAGATCAACGAAACCCAATCGGCGTTGTCGTTGCTTGGCGGCGGCCAACTGCTCAGCGCCTTTCACGGCGCGCTTGGCGACTTGGTCGAACGAGATCGCGTGCATGGGTCGCTTCAGGGTCGGGCCACTCGATTGCTCGCCGATGCCGGTCACATATCGGCGGCTCTCGTAGAAGCCCGTGTCTCACGGGCGCTGTCACGCGGCACGACGCCCGCCGATGGTGCCGCGTTTATCGAAGGCTTCCTCGGTGGCTCAGGTGTGGTGCTGATGCACGATGCCGAGTTGCTCGCCCTGCTTGATCGCTGGCTTGCCACGCTCGACTCTGAAGCCTTCGTCGAGACCCTGCCCTTGCTGCGGCGAACCTTCGGCACCTTCGAACTCGCCGAGCGCCGCCAGATTGGCGACCGAGTTCGCAACGGCAACGCGCCCGCCGTTGGGCTCGCAACGTTCAGCTTGTCGGCCGAGCGTGTAGCGGCAGGCCTCCACACCGTTGCGCAACTGCTCGGGGCGCCACGATGACCACGGCCGACGATTACCGAGTGCACGAAGGCGAGCGCTTGCGACGATGGCGCATGGTTCTCGGTGCCGACAACTCCGACTCCGCCGAGATGGCCAGCGGTGCCGAGGGTTCACTCGATGGCGACGATCGAGCCATCGATGCCGCGCTCGGAGCGCTCTACGACGCACCCACCAGCTCGGGTGCGCGCGGTCGCGGATCAAAGCGCGCAGGCGGCCTTGCTGCATCGGCCCCCAACGTGGCGCGATGGCTCGGCGATATTCGCCGCTACTTTCCTGCCGGCGTGGTGCAGGTGATGCAACGCGACGCAATCGAGCGGCTCAATCTGCAACGCATGTTGCTCGAGCCCGAATTGCTCGAGGCCATCGAGCCCGACATTCACCTTGTGTCAACGCTGCTCTCGTTACAACATCTGCTTCCCGACACCACTCGCGCGACGGCGCGTTTGGTGGTCGGCAAAGTGGTCGCCCAACTGCACGATCGTCTCGCTCAGCCCACGGCGCAGGCGGTGCGCGGCGCATTGGCTCGCTCGGCGCGCACACGTCGGCCGCTGCCTGGCGACATCGACTGGAACCGCACCATTCGCGCCAACCTCGCCAACTACCAGCCAACACTCAAGACGGTGATCCCCGACAAGCTCATTGGCTATTCGCGTCGGGCGTCGGCGGTGCAGCGCGAGATCATCATTGCGATTGACCAGAGCGGTTCAATGAGCGACAGCGTGGTCTACGCGAGTGTGTTCGGCGCAGCGTTGGCGTCGGTGCGCTCGTTGCAGACCCGTCTCGTCTCGTTCGACACGGCAGTGGTCGACCTCACCGAGCAACTCAACGATCCGATCGATTTGTTGTTCGGCATTCAGTTGGGCGGCGGCACCGATATCAACCGAGCGATGGCCTATTGCCAATCGATCATCACCAGACCCGCCGACACGGTGCTCATCGTGGTCAGCGATCTGTACGAGGGCACTCCGGGCGGCGATTTCGTAGCTCGCATCGCAGCAATGGCGCGTAGCGGAGTGACGTGTGTTGCGCTGCTTGCGCTGAGCGACGAGGGCGCTCCGTCATTCGATCGGGGTGCAGCCAGTGCGCTCGCCGAACTGGGTGTGCCGGCATTCGCGTGCACACCCGATGCATTTCCAGACTTACTGGGCGCAGCGATTAATCGCCGCGACCTCGGCACCTGGGCCGGCGGTCAGGGTCTCGTAACTCGACCCTGACCCGCCAACCCGGCGCTGCTTACTTGCGTTTAGTCGCCCTGTGGGCGGCGCTTGTCGGCCGTGGCCGGACCGCGCTTGAAGCCGCCGGGCTTGAACCCGCCTGTGCGTGCGCCACCTGGCTTGAAGCCACCGGTTGAACGGCCAGCGCCGCCACCCTTGTAGCCGCCGCCTGCGCCACCTGCACCGCTAGCACCGCGGTAGCCCCCACCGGAGTTGCCGCCGAAACCGCCTGGCTTGCCAGCGCCGTAGCCGGGACGGCTTGGACGGGCATCGCCCTGTGGTGCGCCCGAACGATCGCCGCGGTCACTTGAGTAACGAGGGCGGTCGGCGCCAGCTGCGTCGTCGCGGTTGCGCCATGGGCGATCGCCGCTGCCATCGCGTCCGTATGGAGGACGCTGTCCGTCGCGTGCAAAGCCGGGACGATCGCCGGTTGGGCGTGAGCCACCCGGGCGGCTGTCGCCGCGCTCGGCGCTGAACCGTGGGCGGTCGTCGCGGTTGAAGCGGCCACGGTCGTTGCCACGGTCGTCGTCGCGACGTGGGCGCGGCGTGAAGTCGTTGCGATCGCGTGAGGCTGGTGCGCCATCGGTGCGCTCGTTGCGACCCTGATACCCGCCGCGTGAAGCGCCATATGCCGGACGCTCGGCGCGTGCTGCTGGTGAGTCGTCGCGACGTGGGCGTGGCGACCAGTCGTTGCGGTCGCGTGGTGGTGGTGCTGCGTCGGTTCGGTCGTTGCGACCCTGGTAGCCGCCGCGTTCGCCGCTGCCGCCACGACCCTGATACCCGCCGCGTGCTGCGCCGTATGCGGGGCGATCGCCGCCGCTGCCGCCAGTGCGGTCGTTGCGACCTTGGTAGCCGCCGCGCTCGCCACGATCGGCGCCGTATGCCGGACGCTCGGCGCGTGCTGCGCCATACACAGGACGATCATTGCGTTCGCTGCGCTCGCCACGATCACTGCGGTCACGGTCGGCGCCATATGCGGGACGCTCGGTGCGTGCTGCGCCGTATGCGGGACGCTCGCCGCCGTATGCCGGACGCTCGGTGCGCTCGGTGCGCTCGCCACGGTCGCTGCGGTCACGGTCGCCGCCGTAGCCGCGATCGCTTGCTGCGGCACGGTCTACGTATCCGCCACGGCTGGTGCGGTCGCTATAGGCGCCACGATCGGCATTGCGATCGCCACGACCCTGGTAGCCGCCGCGTTCGCGCTCGCCGCGATCGCGGTTACCTGTTTCGCGTTCGCCGGCAGGCACGCGCTCGATGGGCTTCTCGCCCTGCTCCCAGGTGACTTCGGCTTCTACGTTGTCGCTCATGCGCTGGGCAATGCGCTGACGGCTTGGTGGCACGAACGCAATAACAACACCTGCGTTACCGGCGCGGCCGGTGCGGCCTGAACGGTGGGTGTAGTCCTTGTCGTTGTCGGGCAGGTCGTAGTGCAACACGAGGCTCACGTTGTCGACGTGAATGCCGCGGGCGGCAACGTCGGTGGCCACGAGTGCCTGAATCTTGCCGCGCTTGAAATCGTCGAGCGTGCGCTGACGCACGGCCTGGCTACGAGCGCCGTGCAATGCGCCGGCCTTCACGCCAGCGCGGTTGAGGTCTTCGCTCACATCATCGACGCCGTAACGGGTCTTCACGAACACAACCGTTGGGCCGTGCTCTTCGATGAGGGCAACGGCTGCGTCGATGCGCTCGGATGGGCGGGTGACCACGAAACGGTGATCGACAGGTGCCTGCTCGACATCGTCCATCAGGTCGTGACGCACAGGATCTTTCATGTAGTCCTGAATGATCTCTTGCACATCGCCGTCGAGCGTTGCTGACCACAACATGGTCTGGCGCGTGGCCGGGGTCATGTCGAGAATCTTGCGAAGGTCGGGCATGAAGCCAAGGTCGGCCATGCGGTCGGCTTCGTCGATGACACACACCTCGACGGCGCTGAGATCGCAGTAACCCTTTTCGATGATGTCGAGCAAGCGGCCGGGCGTTGCAACAACGACCGAGGCGCCCTTGCGCAACGAATGAATCTGCGGGCCGAACGAGGCGCCGCCGTAGATGGCCTGCACGAAACGCCACTGGGCGCGACCAAGGGTGACGAACACCTTTTGGACTTGCTCGGCGAGCTCACGGGTTGGCACCAGCACGAGACCGGTTGGACGGTGCGGCGCGGCTTGGCCGATGCGCACCATCATGGGGATTCCGAAACCGAGGGTCTTGCCTGAACCGGTTGGCGCACGGCCACACAGGTCTTTGCCGGCTAGGGCATCGGGGAGGGTGATGGCCTGAACCGGGAACGGTTCGGTGATGCCATCAGCGGCGAGTGCTTCGACGAGGCGCGCGGGGACGCCAAGATCTGCAAATGATTGGGACACGTTGTAGCTCCTTATGGGCGGCACACGTTCGCAGCAACTTGCCTGCGCCCAGTTATGGGATGCTCAGCTACTCACGTGTGTTCTGTTCCGTTGAACAGCACATCGAATGTATCAGTGTCAAATCCGAATCGCACTCGACCGGTCTGAGGCCGTCGGTCACACGGGTCTCGTGTGCTGCGTGGGGATCGAGTGCGTCGCTGCGCTGCGTCGTCAGAGCACTTGAGTCAGTAAGTTGTAGAGCGCAAGTACTTTCGTCAGGGGGGCGCATGACCAAGTTCGATCTCATTGTCCGCGGTGGCCTCGTGCTCGATGGCACGGGAGAACCCGGCCGCATCGCCGATGTCGCCGTGCGCGACGGCGTTGTGGTGCAGGTTGGCGATGTTCAGGGCGATGCCACGCGAGTGATCGATGCCCACGGAGCATTGGTCACGCCAGGCTTTGTCGACATTCACACTCACTACGACGGTCAAGCCACGTGGGATAGCCACCTTGCGCCATCGGCCAATCACGGTGTTACCACCGTTGTTATGGGCAACTGTGGCGTCGGCTTCGCTCCCGTTCGTGAAGG
>JAPKZR010000194.1 GCA_026393695.1 Actinomycetota bacterium | reverse complement strand
TTGAGTGCGGCACCGTCGACTTGCATCTTGAACGGAAGCAGTTCTTCAGGATCGCGATCGCCCAGCGCGCCACCGAGGTAGCGCGAGTAGACACCCTCAAGGATGCACGCCAGTTTCCAATAGGCGAAGGCCACATAAAAATCGAGTTGAGAGAGGTCGCGGCTGGTGACCTGCGCATAGCGGTCGGCGAGATCCTGACGATTCAAGAAGCCGGGTGCGGTGGTGGACGAACCGGTCCATGCCGAGCCTTCATCGTCGGGGCCGGTCCAATAGACCATCAGCAGACCGAGGTCGGCGAGAGGATCGCCCAGCGTGCAGATCTCCCAGTCGAGTACGGCCACGATGTCGCCGTTGTCGTCGACCATGCAGTTATCGACATGCAGTTATCGAGGCGATAGTCGCCATGCACGATGGTGGCCGGTCCTTGCGCTGGGATGCGCTTGAGTAGTTCGTCGTGAACCTGATCGACAGCGGGGAGTTCGCGGGTCTTTTGCGAGTTCCAGTTGCTGTACCAACGACGAAGTTGGCGGGCGATGTAATCCTCGTGGCGACCGAGGTCGTGCAGTCCGGCCTCACCCAGATCAACAGCGTGGATGGACGCCATCGTGTCGACGATTGACTCGCTGGCGCGTCGGCGACCCTCGGGGGTGAGCACCGCAGTTGCGGTGGCTGCATCGCGGATGACATGGCCATCGACGAAACCCATCACATAGAACGGCACTCCGTTTACAGCCGAGTCGTCGCAGTAACCCAGGGCCGGTGCCACTGGCACAGCCGATTGCTGCAAACCAGAAATGATGCGGTGTTCGCGGCCCATGTCGTGAGCGCTTGCCAGCACGTGACCAAGCGGCGGGCGACGCAACACGTAGCGGGCGCCGTTTGCACCAGTGACAGCGAACGTGAGGTTCGAGTGGCCGCCAGCAATGAACGTAAACGTGAACGGCCCTTGAGCGCCGGACACGTTGTTCTCTAGCCACGCGGTGACGGATGGGACATCGATTCCATTGACCTCGCTCATTAGTTCGACACGGTACCCGTAGTGGCACTACCAAGCCCTCATCGACGCCGCTGGCCAAGCACGTTCGGTCGCGTCTTTGGCTGCGATATCGTGCCGTGCATGCCAATCGATGTCACAGACGCCACGTTCGAAACCGAAGTCCTCGAACGATCGATGACCACGCCGGTCATCATCGACCTCTGGGCCCCATGGTGTGGCCCGTGCGTAGCGCTGACCCCAATTCTCGAGCGGGTCACCGATGCCACTAATGGTCAGGTCGTGCTGGTCAAAGTCAATGTCGATGAGAACCCCAATATCGCGCGGGCATTTCAGGCGCAGTCGATTCCAGCCGTGTACGCAATTCGCGATGGCCAAGTTGTTGATGGTTTCGTGGGCGGTCAGCCCGAACACGTCGTGGCGCAGTTCGTCGCCTCGGTGCTTCCCACCGAAGAAGAAGTTGAGGTCGAAGAACTCATCGCTGCTGGCGACGAGGACAGCCTTCGCGCCGTGCTCAACGAGTTGCCCGGACACGAGGACGCGGTCATCGCTCTTGGCGAACTGTTGGTGGCCACCGACCGCGCCGAAGAGGCGCTCGCTTTGTTGGCCCGCATCCCCGAATCCGAGCGCACCCGCAAGGTGTCGGCGGCAGCACGAGTCAGCATGAAGCCTGTCGACGACTACGACGAGAAGCTGGCGTCGTTGCTCGATTCAGTGAAGGCCGACGAGCAGGCGCGCCAGGAATACATCGACATTCTCGAGCTCATGGGCGCCGACGATCCACGTACGGCTGGCTATCGCAAGAAGCTCACTGCTCGACTGTTCTGACCTGCGAAGAATCCCTGTTCGCGTAGGTGTCCGCGCGCTATGGTTTCGCTCATGCCCATTCAGCGACACGACGGTTATCGCCTGTGGGTGGGGGGCCCTGTGCCAAAGGGCTCTGATGGCATCACCTTGGGGTCGCTGGTCATCGTTCGCGAAGGCTGCGAGAGCTCGGCCAACTTGATTCGTCATGAGCGTGCCCACGTGCGTCAGTGGCGTCGTCACGGCGTGCTCGGCTTCAGCGTTCGCTATGTCGGTTCGTACTTGGTTTGGCGTTTGCGACTCAAAGGTCATCGTGGCGCATACCTGCGCATACCTCTCGAGATCCAGGCCGAGTGGGAAGCGCGTCGCTCGCCGGCGCCAGTGCTGCGTACCCGCGTGATGGCCGAGGCCGATCGCGCATCTCTCGCCGTTCGCTAGTCGTCTCCGGCCAGCGCCGTTGAGCTGGCCCTGTTGCGAGAAACCGTTTCCTCGGTAGGGTTCTGCTCCTCTTCCCCCAAAACTTCGTTGGCGCGCTTGCGCCGTTGTTTGGGGAGGTCTCATGGATCCCTTGCCGAGTCGGCCCGGTCCGTCGCGACCTTTCAGCGAGGTCGCCCGAGCGTGGCTTGAGTGGTTTGGTGTGACCCGATTGGCGGTCACTGCGCTCGCTGTGTTGGCAGTGGGTGCTGGTGGCTTCTGGCTGTTGCGTAGCCCGGCGGCCACGATTGAAAGCGCGTTGCCGTATGCGAGTCGTGGAGGACCCACAGCGGCAGTCTCGAGTTCTGCATCAACGTCAACGGCGCCAGTGGCAGGTGTTGCAGTTGCCTCGTCTACGTCGGTTCCAGCGCCTGCGCTCATCGTCTACGTAGCGGGCGCTGTGCTGAGTCCCGGGGTCTATCAGCTTCCCGGCGATGCCCGTGTGCAACAAGCGGTCCTCGCCGCTGGTGGCCCTGCCGCTGATGCCGACCTCGATGCAATGAACCTGGCTGCGTTCATCCTCGACGGTGACCGCGTCTATGTGCCGCACAGAGGGGCAGCGGTGCCGGCGGTCGTGGGCGCTACTTCGGGTGCGCCTTCGGCGGGCACCAGTGGGTCCGGCCATCCAGCAACGCCTATCGATCTGAATCGAGCCGCTGCTGAAGAACTCGATGCGTTGCCCGGTGTCGGCCCGGCGACTGCCGCGGCCATCGTCACCTATCGCGAGCGCAGCGGACCATTTGCCTCAATCGACGACCTACTCAAGGTGCCGGGCATCGGCCCGGCAAAAGTTGAAGCGCTTCGTTTGTTGGTGAAGGTATGAGCGACAGCGGTATCGCTCGCGAGTTCGCGCTTAGAGCAGCGCTCGGCCAACGAACAGTTCGGTTAGCGCTAAGCCCATCACCACGCCCGCCCACACGCCAACGGCGAGCCACAGGTACTCGCGCCAATAGTCGCGCCAGATCGCAACCGGTGATCGCGTGGCGCGCCGCGAGGCCACGATGCCGACCACCAACCACATCGCGATGCTGCCCATCACACCAAGAAATGTTCGACCCGATTCGGTGGTTAGCGGGATGCCCGCAACGAGCAGACCTGGTGCAGCGAGCACCACCGCGGCGAAGCCGGCGATGCCACCAGAAGTGCTGGTGTTGCCGTGCAAGATCATCGTGGCCACGATGGCCAATGCGCATGCGGGCAGCATGGCGGCGAATGGCCCGATGCGTCGGATGCGATAGCGAAAGTCGCGGGGTCCAAGCGGCACCACAGAGCGGGGATGGGTGCCAGCAATGCTCATGAGCCGATCGTATAGAAACCGTCGCGCGTTCTGGTGGCACACGATCACCACAGCGCAACTGGCGCTCGTGGTTGCGCATGTGGTGGTCGGCGTGTGGTTGCAGCAACTCATTCCCTTGGTGGTGTTCAGTCTGATTGCCGCCGCCCGACATCGTTCGCGGCCGATCTGGTTGCTCTGCGTCGTCGGAGGAGCACTTGGAATCGTGGCGTCGCAGGCGGCATGGGCGCATGCAGCGCCACAGAACCTCGGGGCCTTCAGTGGGCCGGCCTGTTTAGTCACTGACCCCACACCGAAAGCAGGAGCAACCCAAGCAGTGTTCGAGGTTGGTGGTCAACGGTTCGAGACATGGGCTCGTGGATCGCCGAGGCGGCGCATCAACGATCATCTCGCGGGTGAGTGCGCCACCATCGACGCCGAACGCAAGGCGCTCATAGGCGTGCCAGCGCGCCGCGCAGCGATTCGTCACGTAGTCGGTGGCCTCCAGTTGCAAACCGTTGGCGACTGGTCGACGGGCACCCCAATTGCTCGCGCGTCTAATCGGGTGCGCCGGTTGTTTGCGCAGGGCGCTGCGCAACTTCGGCCGCCCGACAACGAGTTGTTCGCGGGTCTCGTGATTGGTGACGATCGCAACGAGCCAATCGCTCTGATCCAACAGTTTCGTGCGTCGGGACTTTCTCATCTGACGGCAGTGTCCGGACAGAATGTGTCGTTTGTGCTGGCGGCCGCAGCGCCGCTGTTGCGACGGTTTCGTCCCGGTGGTCGGTGGCTGATCACCTTGGCGCTCATTACGTGGTTCGCTGCGCTCACACGTTTCGAGCCGTCGGTTCTACGCGCTGGAGTCATGGCGGGCATCGCCGCCACCGGATACTTCATGGGACGCGAACGGCCGGCTCTTCGACTGCTCACCCTTGCCGTTGGGGCACTGGTACTTATCGATCCGATGCTGGTGTGGTCGGTTGGGTTCTGGCTCTCGGTGGGGGCTACCGCTGGCGTGGCTCTGTTGGGCACCGCGCTCGTGGCGTACATTCCCGGGCCGCGCTGGCTGGCGGTGCCCGCCGCCGTCACCATCGGTGCCCAGTGTGGCGTTGCCCCGGTGAGCCTGCTTGTGTTCGGCACCTTGCCGTTGGTGTCTATCCCGGCAAATCTGTTGGCAGTTCCGGTAGCCGGGTTCGTGATGCTCTATGGGTTGCCCGCAGGTCTCATCGCTGGCGCGCTGCGACCGGTACTTGGCGGCACGCTCTCGGCCGTGGTGCAGATGCCAAGTGCCATCGCAACCCGCTGGGTCGCAACTGTGGCAGCACTCGGGGCGCGCTTCGAGCCTTCGCCAGGTTGGGGCCTTATCGGGTGGTCATGTATTGCCGCAGCACTGATGGCGAGGATCGTTGCTATTCGCTTCCGCTCGATATGGCAAGGTTGAGGGGTATGGCGATTCATCTCATCACCGGCGACGACGAATCACTGATGCTCAGCGCCGTCACCGAATTGGTGCACCGGCTTGTCGGCACCGAAGACCGAACGCTGATGGTCGACGATTTCTCCGGGGACGATTACGAACTTCGGGCCGTTGTCGATGCTGCCCAGACCATGCCGTTCCTCACCGACAAGCGCGTCGTTGTCGCTCGCGACATCGGCCGATTTACCACCGACGATGTGAGCCCGCTCGTGGCCTATCTCAATGACCCACTGCCGTCCACCGACCTCGTCATGGTTGCTGGCGGCGGCCGCATGGCCAAGTCGTTAGTCGATGCAGCCAAGAAGGCGGGCGGCACCACCACCAACACCACGCCGCCCACATCGAAACGTGATCGCTCGATGTGGATCGAAGAGCAAGTGGCTGGCGCCGGGATGATGCTCGATTCGTCGGCGTTGGCCCTCATCGCCGGATGGATGGGCGAAGAACCGGGCCGACTCAGTGGCGTACTCGAAACTCTGCAGTCCACGTACGGCAATGACCGCAAGCTCAGCGCTGGCGATGTCGAACCGTTCCTCGGCGATTCGGGATCGGTGCCGCCATGGGATCTCACCGACGCCATCGATCGCGGCGACACCACGGCGGCACTCTCGATGTTGGCGCGCATCATCTCGTCGCGGCACCCGCTTCAGGTGATGGCCACGCTGCATAGCCACTATGTGCGCCTGCTCAAACTCGATGGCGCCGAAGCCAACACCGAGCAGGCTGTGGCCGATGTGCTCGGTATCAAAGCGGGTTTCCCAGCGCGTAAAGCGCTCGACCAATACCGTCGGCTGTCCAGTGGGGGAGTCGCTCGCGCCATCGATCTACTGGCTCAGGCCGATCTCGATTTGCGCGGTCAGCGCGATCTGCCCGAAGAGTTCGTGATGGAAGTGCTCGTTGCCAGACTCAGCCGACTCAGCCCCGCTGGCGGCGGCGCTCGCGGGCGCTAAGCCACATCGGCTCTGCGCCGCTCAACGCCGTTCGAGTCGTCGGCGGTGGAGCGAAAAAAGCAAACGACCCGAAGCCGAAGCTCGGGTCGTGATGCAGCGATCAATTGTCGGTGCGGTGAGGCACCACGTTGGCGATCAGGCGCCTGCGTTGACCCGCTTCATCAAGCGGCTCTTGCGACGAGCAGCCTGGTTGGGGTGAATGATGCCCTTGGCGGCAGCCATGTCGAGACGCTTGACAGCCACGCGAAGTGACTCGTCGCTGTTCTCAGCGCCGCTGTTCTTCACAGCGGTCTTGACGCGGGTGCGCAGCTCGCTCTTGACTGCCTTGTTGCGATCTGCAGCCTTGGCGTTTGTCAGGATGCGCTTCTTTTGACTCTTGATATTCGCCACGTGCGAAGTCCCTTTTCGTTGACAGTCGGATGACTGATTCGTTGAATTGGCCGAAATGTTTGTGCTGGATAGGTCCAGAACAGGCTTGATGAGCGTATCGGCGGAATGAAACAACTGCCACCCACTCGCCGAGATTCACGGCCGATAGCATCGAGGCACTGCTCATGGACCTCAGCCGCATCCGCAACTTCTCGATTATTGCCCATATTGATCACGGCAAGTCAACCCTTTCCGACCGCATCCTCGAGATGACCGGCGCCGTCGAGATGCGCGACATGCGTTCGCAATACCTCGACACGATGGATCTCGAGCGCGAGCGCGGCATCACCATTAAGGCGCAAAACGTTCGCGTCGAGTGGAAGGGGCATGTGCTCCACCTCATCGACACCCCCGGCCACGTCGACTTCGGCTACGAAGTGAGCCGCAGTCTTGCAGCGTGCGAAGGCGTGGTGCTCGTGGTCGACGCAGCGCAAGGCATCGAGGCGCAAACACTGGCCAACTGCTATCTGGCTCTCGAACACGACCTCGAAATCGTGGCTGTGCTCAACAAGATCGACCTGCCGGCGGCCGACCCCGATCGGTATGCGCAAGAGATCGAGAACGTGCTGGGCATCAAGTCGGCCGACATCATCCGCATTTCGGCCAAGACCGGCTTCGGCGTGCCCGATCTGCTCGATGCCGTCATCGAGAAGATTCCGCCACCAAAGGGCGATCCCGAGGCACCGTTGCAGGCGCTCATCTTCGACAGCCAATACGACCAGTACCGCGGTGTGGTCAGTTCTATTCGCGTGATGAACGGACGCATCAGCGCCGGCATCAAGGTGAAGTTCATGAACGCCGGCACGGTTCACGAAGCAGTCGAAGTTGGCGTGCGCCGTCCCGTCATCACCCCCATCGGCGAACTTGGTCCAGGCGAAGTCGGCTACCTCATTGCGGGCATCAAGCACGTCGGCGACGCCCGAAGCGGCGAAACGGTCACCACCGTTGCGCATCCGGCCGACGTCGCCCTCGAGGGCTACCGAGACCCCAAGCCAATGGTGTTCTGTGGCTTGTATCCCATCGACGGCGACGACTTCGAACTGTTGCGCGAGAGCCTCGAGAAGCTCAAGCTCAACGATGCTTCCATCACCTACGAACCCGAAACCTCGGGAGCGCTGGGCTTTGGATTCCGGTGTGGTTTCTTGGGTCTGTTGCACATGGAAATCGTCAAAGAACGTCTCGAGCGCGAGTTCAACCTTGCGCTCATCGCCACGGCTCCCAGCGTCGAATACCGCGTCACCAAGACCGACGGCGAGTTGGTGGTTGTCGACAACCCAGCCGACCTGCCGCCGCCACAGAAGATCGACTTCATCGAAGAGCCGTACTTCAGGGTCAGCATCATTACGCCGAAGGAATACACCGGCACCCTGATGGATCTGTGCCAGACCCGCCGCGGCGATATGACCAAGCTCGAGTACTTGTCGCCAGAGCGCGTTGAGTTGCACTACCGAGTGCCGCTTGCCGAAGTGGTTGTCGACTTCTTCGATCAGATGAAGAGTCGCACTCAGGGTTACGCCAGCCTCGACTACGAGCTCGATGGCTATCAGCGCAGCAACCTTGTGCTGGTCGACCTCTGGCTCAACGGCGAACCTGCCGACGCGTTCAGCACCATCGTGCACCGCGACAAAGCGTTCGAATACGGCCGACGCATGTGTGAGAAGTTGCGTGAGCTCATCCCACGCCAGATGTTCGATGTGCCCATTCAGGCAGCCATCGGCGGCAAGGTCATCGCTCGCGAAACCGTGAAGGCCCGTCGCAAAGACGTGCTCGCCAAGTGTTACGGCGGCGACATCACGCGTAAGCGCAAGCTGCTCGAGAAGCAAAAAGAGGGCAAGAAGAAGATGAAGGCCATCGGCCGCGTCGAGATTCCGGGCGATGTGTTCATCGCCGCGCTCAGGCTCGACGACTGATTCTCTAGGCGTCGCTATATTCTTGCGAGGTGCCGTCACAGACATTTCGTTCGCTCAGTGAACGAAATGCGCGGGTCTTCTTCCTTGGGTTGTTGGTCTCGAACATCGGCAGTTGGCTGCAGCTCACGGCAATGTCGCTGTTGGTCTATCGCATCACTGGCAAGGCCACCGATGTCGGTCTGATCATCGCCACACAGTTTGTGCCAACGCTGTTCTTGGGTGCGTGGGCCGGGGCAGTGGCAGATCGCGTCAACCGCCGCAAGATGACGCTGATCACCCAATCGTTGCTCACTGCGCAGGCGATGGTGCTGGGTCTGCTCAACCTCACCGGTCACATCGGTTTGCCCGCTATCTACGTGCTGTCGCTTGCGGTCGGAGTCATCAACGCGCTCGACAACCCGGCGCGACGAGGGTTTGTCACCGAACTCGTCGACCCCATCGACATTCCCAACGCGATGTCGCTCAACACTGCAGTGATGACCGGTTCGAGAATCTTCGGACCAGCGCTCGCTGCCGCGCTCACCAAGACCATCGGCACCGGTTGGTGCTTCATGATTAACGGCGTTTCGTTCTTCGCGATTCTGCTCGCACTGTTGTCCATCGACATGAAGACGTTGCGGCCGGTCACGGTGGCCAAGCGCGGTGGCACGCCAGTGCGCGATGCGCTGCGATTCATTCGTGGTAACCCTCGCTTGTTGCTGGTGTTCAGCGTGCTCGCGGTTGTCTCCACCTTCGCGTTCAACTACAACGTGAGCTTGGTTCGCCTGTCCGATAAGCGCTTTGGCGACAAAGACTTGTTCGGTTGGCTACTCGCTGCAGTCAGCGTTGGCAGCCTGATCGGGTCGCTGCGAACGGCCAAGTTGAACCTCGTCTCTGTTCGATATCTGCTCATCAACACGGCACTGCTTGGTGTCAGTGGCGCGGCGCTCGCGTGGGCCCCAAACTTCGGCGTGGCGTTGCTCTTCGCTGTGCCCACCGGCATTGGCGGTGCGGGCTTCATCGCCGCCACAAACTCGATTGCCCAGCAAGAGTGTCCACCCGAAATGCGCAGCCGCTTGCTCGCGTTGATGGCTGTGGCATTTTTGGGATCAACCCCGATCGGCAGCCCAATTACTGGTCTCATCGGCGATCGCGTCAGCGCCGAGTGGAGTCTTGCCTACGGCAGTTTCATCACGCTGATCTGCGTTGGCTTCGCAGCGCTGTTTCTCGCTCGATCTGGCACCGGACGCTTGTCTCGGTCACACTTCACAGGTGACTCGCAGCCGTTCGATCATGTGGTTTCGCCGTGACCTTCGCCTGAGCGACCACCCCGCGCTGGCCTACGCCGCGCGAGACAACAACGAAGTCGTGCCGCTGTTTGTGATCGACCCCGCACTCGTGCGTCACAGCGGCCAACCGCGTCTGGCTTTTATGTATCGGTCGTTACGCGCGCTGAACGACTCGATTGGCGGACAACTCGTGGTGCGTCATGGCGATCCACAGGTTGTGGTTGCCGCGCTCGCAGCCGAAACCCACTCGACTGAAGTGGTTGTCACGCGTGACTACGCCCCCTACGGTCGCGAACGCGATGCGGGCGTGGCCGCGGCGCTCGCTGTGCAACAGGTTGGCTTTGTTGGCAAGGGTTCGCAGTACGCAGTTGCGCCCGGGGGAGTGCTTAAACCCGACGGCACTCCCTATGCGGTGTTCACGCCGTTTCGGCGCACGTGGAATCAGCATGGCTGGACTGAGCCGGGCGATGCCGTGGCAGCCAACTTCAGCGGCGCCAACCAGTGGCCCTGCGAACCGATCCCCAATGACCCCGAACTTCATTGCGCCTTGCCGCCGGCGGGGGAGGACGCAGCGCATTCTCGCTGGGATGAGTTCGTTGCATCGGGCCTCGATTCGTACGACCAGACCCGAGATCTTCCCTCTGTTGATGGCACCAGCATGATGAGCGCGTATCTGCGCTGGGGGCAGGTGCATCCACGCCAGTTGCTTGCCGACCTTGGCGACAGCAAGGGTCACGAAATCTTCCGAAGCGAGTTGGCCTGGCGTGACTTTTACGCCGACGTCTTGTTCCGCTCGCCACAAAGTGCCCGCCAGAATCTGCAGCACAAGATGGACGCGATCCGCCTCGACACCGACGACGCTGCCCGCGAACGTTTCAAGCTCTGGGCCACCGGATGCACGGGTTACCCATTGGTCGATGCTGGCATGCGTCAGTTGTTGGCTACTGGGTGGATGCACAATCGTGTGCGCATGATCGTGGCCAGCTTTTTGGTGAAAGATCTGCACCTGCCGTGGCAGTGGGGCGCGCGACATTTCATGCGTCATCTTGTCGACGGAGACTTGGCTTCGAACCAGCACGGATGGCAATGGGCGGCAGGTACAGGCACTGATGCGGCGCCGTACTTTCGTGTATTCAATCCAACTGCTCAAAGCAAGCGGTTCGACCCAGACGGCCACTACATCCGTCGATGGGTGCCCGAACTCGCATCGCTGACCGCGTCTCATGTTCACGAGCCATGGACCGCGCCTCACGCGGCGGCGAGCCATGTGCGTCAGCCGATGGTCGACCACGCCGCCGAGCGTGCCGAGACATTGAGCCGTTACCAAGTGGCCATGGGACGCTAGCCTTTCACCACTGATGCTCGACGAACGTAAGACCGCCATTCTCAGAGCCGTTGTAGAGGAGCAGGTCGCCGATCAGGATGATCGTGAGGACGACCATCGACGTGATCTCGAACCAGACGGGGATGTCCACGGGCGCTGTGCACCTTTCGCGAGGGG
>JAPKZR010000178.1 GCA_026393695.1 Actinomycetota bacterium | reverse complement strand
TCGCCATCGATTACAAAAACGAAGACGTCGGCGCACGCTTGCGCGAGGTAGCTCCCAACGGGGTCAACGTGATGTTCGACAATGTTGGTGGCGACATTCTCGATGCAGTGCTCGAGCAGATTGCCGAGGGCGCGCGAATTGTCATCTGCGGTGCAATGTCGCAGTACGGGCAGATGCAACAAGTGAGCGGGCCGCGCAACTACTTGAAGCTGGCCGAGCGCCATTCGCGTATGGAGGGCTTTGCCGTAACCCACTTTGGTAGTCGCTTCGCCGAAGCCGAGCAGGCATTGGGTGGCTGGCTTGGCGATGGCCGGCTCATCGTTCGTGAGCACATCGAGCACGGGCTCGACAGCTTCCCCGCCACGTTGCGAATGCTGTTCACCGGCGGTCATCACGGCAAGCTCTTGCTCAGCGTCAGCTGATCTCCAGCAAGCGTCAGCGCACGGTGAACGTGCGCTCACGCTTGCCGGCGCCGCGAGACTCCTCAGCGTCGAACGCAGCAGCACCACTAACATCACCGCCATGACTATCCAGGGCAATCTTGTGAACGGCGAACAGCGCGAGCTTGGTGCCTTGGGTACAAAGGTCGGTGCCGTTTCGTTTGGATGTTGGCGCTTCACGGGATCCGATGTGCAGGCCGACACCGCGCTGATCGAGCATGCGCTTGACCTCGGTATGAATCTGGTCGACACGGCCGATGTGTACGGCCTCGACTGGGGCGGTTCCGGCTTCGGTGCCAACGAGACTGCGCTTGGCGATGTGCTGCGCGGCACCCCCTCGCTGCGCGATCGCATGGTGCTGGCCACCAAGGTCGGCATCGTTCCCGGCGTCCCGTATGTATCCGATCCGGCGTATCTCGTGCAGGCAACGGAGGCGTCGCTGCAGCGCTTGGGTACTGACCATGTCGACTTGTTACAAGTGCATCGACCTGATCCGTTCACTCACCCATCACTGGTTGCCGAGGCCCTCGCTGGTCTCTGTCAACGAGGCCTGGTTCGCTCTGTTGGGGTGTCGAACCACACCCCAGCACAGGTGCGTACGCTCGCAGCGCATCTCGCCCAGCGGGGCTTGTCGTTGGCCACCAGTCAGCCCGAGTTCTCAGCGTTGCGCCTCAACGCAATGCGCGATGGCTCGTTCGATATCTGCATGGAGCTAGGTGTCACGCCGATGGCGTGGAGCCCGTTGTCGGGCGGTCGGCTCGCTACGGGCCACAACGTTCCAAAGGCGCTCAACGCCGTGCTGCGTCAGCTTGCCTCGCGTGAAGGAGTGAGCCCAGCGGTCATTGCCGTGGCCTTTGTTCTTGCGCATCCGGCGCGCCTGATTGCCGTGGTGGGCTCGCAGAATCCCGAGCGCCTCACCGAACTGGCCCGCGCCACAACCGTGCATCTCGATCGCACCGATGTGTACGCCATCATCCAGGCCAGCGACGGAGCCTCGTTGCCGTGAGTTCGGCTGATGCAACGCCCTGCGAGGTCAGTTGGTTCGCCGCGCTCTGCGATGACGACTATGCCCAACTTGGGGTCGCCGACCCCAGCTTGCGCAGCAGCCTCGAGCACTGCGGCGACATCGTGCGTACGGCCGAGTCCGTTGGCTTCGACAATGTGTTGCTTCCATCGGGCTATGCGTTAGGAATCGACTCAATCGCGTTTGCCGCAGCGATGGCACCGGTCATCAATCGCATGAGCATGTTG
>JAPKZR010000278.1 GCA_026393695.1 Actinomycetota bacterium | reverse complement strand
TCCCCGGAAAAGCTCAATGGCTCGTCGACACATCCCCTGGAGTCGCGGCGCCCGGCAACACTCGAATCCTCGCCGGAACAGTGCTCTACGCCGTCGGAGACAACCGATCGTGGAAGCTGGTGGCACACGTCAGCGGCATCGACGGCAAGGTTGTTGTCCCCGCGTGCGTGTCCACGGATACGCCTCTCGAAGGCGATCTGCAGCGTGCAATTTCCGGGGACACTGTGACCGTCGATGGTCAAGGGATCGTCGTTTGTGAGGGCGTACAGGGTCAATCTGGTGGCGTCTTTTCTGTGTCGCTAGACGTGCAAGGCCGCGCCACCGGCGACATCGCCATCACGGTGGAACTGGTTCTCTAAACCGTTCAGTTTGGGACTTTGGTCCTTCGCCACGCGTGCATTTGACCCTGCTCTGTTGCGCACTTCCTGCCTAGCGTTACGGGTGGTTAAAGGAGTGTGCGATGAGGTATCGAGCAGCTCTACACGGCGTTGGTTCTTCACGCCGATCTGCGGTCGCGTATCAAGCACCAAGAAGCGCCTTCAAGATTTTCTTCGGATTTTGTCAAGAAAGCTTCTTTAGTCCCGACGAGTTCGCGCCGATAGATCTTTGTCCAACCAGTCGGCGAGCAAGCTATGTCTGACTGGCACCTACCTCATAGGGAAGAACATGTCATGGCTGAACCTGATGCACAACTTGCACCTCGAGTACTGATCGCTGTTGGCGATCCACTACTTCGTCGTGTTGCTTCTACCGGTCTTCGTGACCGCGGTTTCTCGGTAAGCGCAACGAACGAAGAGTCAGCAGCAATCGTGCTGGCTCGCTCGTTCACCCCCGACGTGATCTTGGTGGACTTGCTCCTCCACGGCCCCGGCGGCGGCACCTTGTTCGATGCGCTTCGCGCTTCGGCTGATTGCTACGTGGTGGGCCTTGCTCCACCAGATGCAGAAGACTCCCGCATCCGTGCGCTGCGTGCTGGCGCTGACGATGCTGTCTCGCTGCCGATCTCGGCTGACGAGCTCGCAGCTCGATGCCAGGCGCTCCTTCGCCGGCCACGTCAGCTGCACGCACGTTGGGACCCAATGGCGGCCTCGATGGTTCGCATCGGGCCACTCCAGATCGACCTTGGTCGCAAGGAGTTGCGTGTTCGCAACCACGATGTGCCTGTCACCCGCATTGAGTTCGCTCTCTTCGAGCAACTGTGCCGCAGGCCATCAGAAGTGTGCTCACGCGTGCACTTGCTCGAGCAGGTGTGGGGCCCCAACTGGGTGGGCGACACACATGTGGTCGATGTGCACTTGTCGAACCTTCGCCGCAAGCTGCAGCAGAACGCACCCGAACTTCGGTTCATTCACACGGTGCGCGGCATTGGCTTCAGGTTGAGCAACGACTTGCTTCGTGCAGAGCGCGACCGGCGCGAAGACGATGCACTGAGTGCCTCAGCCTGAGTTGCAAGAACGGCGTTACGAGTACACAGCGGTGATCCACCACTGTTGCTGCTCGACCACGACCAGCAGCGCCTCGCCGCTGCTGGTCGTGAACTGAAATCGGGCCATACGACGATGCTGGCGGGAATCCCACCAGCGTTCGTCGATGGGCCACGGTCCGGCCCATGCTGCGATGGTCTCGGCGGGCCGACCACGCACTGAAACCGTGTGCGGCGGCGCACTGAGCACACCGCGACCGTTGACCCTGACTACGTGTCCGGCCGCATCGAACACCTCGGCTGGCACTGACTCGGCCATCACGGTTGCCGGAGACGGCGCCGGCAGGTGACCCGGCCACGGAGCCTCGACCACGGCAAGCCGTTCGGTTGGTTCGGTGACATCGGCGGTGTCGATACACACCCACGCATAGGCATCGCCCGGCTGACGCCCACCGCGCCATGCGGGAACAAATACCTGTTGTTCTCCCACAAGGCCGGCGACACGGGCCACCGCACGAGCGGCCCATTCGTCGGCCTCAGTGCGACCTCCCCAAAACCCGAGCTGGCTGCCGTCGTCGGAGCACACCTCATCGGGAGTGAAACGTATCAAGACGATGCCCCCGCTGAGTCCCCCAGGCTGTTGAATCCATCCGTCGAATTGCCAACGCACCCGTTCGACGATTGCAGCAACGCTGAGCCCATTGGGTCGATACCACAAATGCTCGCTGCGTTCGCCGTGCTCGGTTTCGGCCACCACAGACAAACGCGTGCAGACCCTGCCGTTGGCCACCAACAGATCGTGGAGTTGCTGTGCGAGTTGCTTGGCGGCAAACACCAACGGATCAAGCAGATGCACAGGATCTTCGAATGCCTGGGTCACAAAGAGCTCAGGCGGTGGGGCCACCGCATCGGCGGCACGGTCGTCGCCGCCGCAAGCAATGCGATGCGCAAACATCCCTGCACGCCCAAACCGCGCCAACACATCGGCCGCCGGCAGTGCCGCAAGGTCGCCGAGTCGGCGCACGCCAAGACGGCGAAACAAATCGATCAGATCACCAGACACATCGGCAATGTCGGCCAAGGTAGACACCGACAGCGGATCGAGAAAGGCACGTGTGTCGTTGGGGCCGGACCCGATGATGACCGGCACCGCCGCCGCAGCGTGTTGCCCCGCCGACTGCCGCGCAGCAACGCCGGCGGTGAAGCGACCATCGGCAATGCCGATACCGGTGACCACATTGGGTACGGCATCGATGACGAGTTGCACCACGCGTTGGGCCATGGCCGACTCGCCACCGAAGTAGCGCGATGGGCCGCGCGCCAAGAACGTGAGCGAACCCGGTTCAGTGGTTTCGAGACGCGGCACCATCTGCGCAACGCTGCGCACTGCAGCTTCGAACTCGCGACCATCGCGCGCTGGGTCGTGGTCGATGAGTCGTAACGACGGGCAGATTCGTTGTGCCTCGCGGCGGCGATGCCCCTGGCGCACCCCCGCCGTGGCCGCAGCAGGTGTGCGGGCCACAACACGGTTCGCGTAGAGCACTGCAACTGGTTCGAGCGGCGATGCCCCTGCAGCGACCACCGACCAATCGGGGCACCACAGCACCGCCAACCGCGGCGGCGCATCGCCGTATGCAACAGGGCGCGCCGACACCGGATTCAGCCAACCTGCTTGAGCGCCACTGGCTGCAACACCACTGGCTGCAGCACTACATCGGCCGCGACATCTGACGCTGGCTCGATGCCACCATCGGCGCCGGGAAGCCACACTTCGGTGCGACGCTCGCGACCCAATCGACGGCCACTGGCCACCAGCGTGAGTCGGCGCCGAGCAAGACGTCCGGAGCCGTCGCCGAGGCCCTGCCATGTGGGGTGCTGCACGCTGATATCGAGATCGCAACTGAACTGGCCAGGGTTACCGACCACGATGAGCACAGCGCCGCGCGCCTGCAGCCGAGCCTGGAGCCGCCGAGCAGTACCGGCACGGATTTGGGGGACGCCGGCGAGGGCTACAAGGTCGAACCCATCGATCAATGCAGCGACCATATTGGCCCACGCTGTCTCGCCGAGTTGAGGCGGTTCGGCGACCATGACAAGTCGCTCAAGGGCGATGCCAACTTCGCTGGCAGCGCGCAAGCCCAGTGCCGGCAAGCCCGCCACGGCAAGCCACGAACCCGCCGCCGATGCGCCCACGACCGTAGCTAAGGCCACCGACATCGCTGCGGCGCCGCTACACCCAATGATGCTTCCACGCGTGAGCCCGGCATCGGGGAAAAGCGGCTTGAGCGCCGCGTGCACCGGCAACAGACGATCACGCGCAAACGTAACGGGAGCAACGGTGGTGACCAGTTGGGCGAGTTGCTCGTGGCGAGCCTGTGATGAGCCGCGCTCCATTGGCGCAGCATATCGAACAGGTGTTCGATATGCTAGGGGTTTGTTAGGCCCCGACAGATTCGAGGATCAAGACGAACCCAGTGGCATCGGCGGCAAAATCGTTGGCACCGAGCGCCACAGCATGCTCGCGTCCAGCGATCGCGTGTCCGCCAAGTACCACGGGTGTGTTCGGCAGAGACTTGCGTAACGCAGCCACCGCGTATGCCGTGGAGTCGAGGCGATCGGTGTTGCTCACCGACAGGCCAACGGCCACAACATCGCCTGGGGCCATCGCAGCTCGAACCAAACTCTCGGCCGGAACATCGGCACCAAGGTCGACCACATTCCACCCCGCTTGGCGAACAAGGTCGGCCAGCATGGCCACCGGCAGCGAGTGCGTTTCATGCGCCGGGGCGGCCAACACCACCGTGCCGCGGGTACGACCGCGATGAGCGAACCGGGGGCCTAAGCGACCAATCATGCGCATTGCAATGACGGTGGCGCCATGCTCGACGGCCACATCAAGTTCGCCGCGCTCCCAACGCTGCCCGATAGAAACCATCGCTGGCGAGAGCACATTGCGATAGATCTCATCGAGGCTGGCCCCCGATGCAAGCGCCGCTTCGATGACCCCCCAAGAACCCTGCGCATCGCCCGCCAGTAGTCGCCGTTCGAGTCGGTCGGCCCACGGAGCACGACGCTTGCGCTGGCTCGTAGATGTAGATGCGGTGTCACGCTCGGACTCGACAACGGAGCGCACGCGAAACGTGTCGAGAGCGGCTTGGTTCACGCGCCAGGTGCCGCCCACTTTGTATGCATCGAGAAGACCGAGGCGCACGTAGCGGTACGCGGTCATGTAATGCACACCGAGCACTTCGGCTGCTTGGTGCAGCGTGAACTCGGCGGCGGCCTGCGCAGGTGTTCTTGCCACCGTGTTAGTGCTCGGCCTTCCACTTAGCCAACGCCGCGCGACTGCGCTCGAGCAGATCGGCGGGTATGCGCTTGGCTGCCTCGCTGAGGCCACTACCGCCGTCGCCGCCGCCAGAGGCTGCCGGAGCATCGGGCGCGTCGGCCGCTGGCGCAAGATCTTCGAATGCCGGCGGGGTCATGCCCGGCTTCCAGTACTGGTACATATCGCGAACGATGTCGAACAGGCCATCGGACGAGAAGCCCTTGTTCAGATCGACCGTGACCATGTTCATGTAGAGATGCACACCGGCAACTTGACCGGTATCGAACAGGCGTCGAGCAAGCTCGGCTGCTGGCCGCGGCCCCTTCGCTTCGTGAGCAGATGTAAACCGCTCGTGCCCAGAACCGGTGAGATTGCGATTGAGCTCGAAGCGCACCAAACCAGCGATAGTGCTCTTGTTCTCAATGACGCCGACGAGTTGACCCATGAGTCGAGACATTACTTGGCATCGCCCGATACATGCCATCCAAACCATGTGCCAACGCGGAAACATTGTCCCAGCTAGATCACGAGAGCTCTGCCCAACTACGTTGACGACATGGCAGACATCTCCCTCGAAGAGTTCAAGACACAGGCCGAGGACTTCCTCGCCGCAAACGCTCCCCGCAAAGAAGCAGAGCAAAAGTTTGTTTGGGGCCAAGGCACCGACAAAGTTGCGATGTTCGAAGAGAAGGATCGCAACGACGAAGTTGCCGACCTCCAGCGTGCCTGCGATTGGCGTGCCAAGAAGTTCGATGCCGGTTACGGCTGGATCAGCGGCCCTAAGGCCTTCGGCGGAAGCGAACTGCCCAACGCCTACCAGCGTGCATTCGACTCGCTCGAAAGCCAATTCCAGACTCCGAACCAGAGCTACTTCACCATTGGCCTCGGCATGGTTGCCCCAACCATTGCGGTGCATGCCAGCGACGTCGCCAAAGATCTCTACCTGAAGAAGATGTACCGCGGCGACATCGTTGGCTGCCAGTTGTTCAGCGAGCCAGGCGCTGGCTCAGACCTCGCCAGCCTGCAGACCAAGGCCGAGCGCGACGGCGACGTGTGGGTCATCACCGGTCAAAAGGTGTGGACCAGCGGCGCTCACTACAGCGACATCGGCGAGGTCATCGCCCGCACCGATCCAGATCTGCCCAAGCACAAGGGCCTCACCGGCTTCATCGTCAACATGCGTGATCCCGCAGTCGAAATTCGGCCGTTGCGCCAGATGACCGGCGGCGCCAGCTTCAACGAAGTGTTCTTCAACGAACTGCGCGTTCCCGACGATCACCGCCTCGGCGACTTGAACAACGGCTGGAACGTGGCACTCACCACGTTGATGAACGAGCGTGCCGCAATCGGCGCCGGTGGTGGCGGCGGCGGCATCTACACGCGAATCATCGAAATGACCCGAGCCTTTGGCCTCAGCGACGACCCAGTGACCCGCCAAATGTTGGCCGATCTGCTCATCCACAACAAGGTGTCTGGCTACAACAACCAGCGCTCGATGGACAAGATCAAGGCCGGCTCACTGCCCGGTCCTGAGATGAGCATGGCCAAGCTTGCCGGCACGATGAACATGCGTCGCCTGTGCGACTTCGTCTCGCACGTGCTCGGCGCAAAGATGATCGCCGACACCGGAGAATGGGGCACCTACGCGTGGAGCCAGCTCATCCTCGGCGCCCCAGGCGGCCGTATTGCTGGTGGCAGCGACGAAGTGATGCGCAACATCGTGGGCGAGCGTGTGCTCGGTCTGCCCAAGGATGCAGGCATCGACTCGAAGAGCCCCTTTAACGAGCTCAAGGTCGGCACCCAGAAGGGCTGAGCCCTCGCCAACTTGGGCGTTGCTCAAACGTCTACTTGAGAATGTTCACCGCTCGCGCAATCACCAGCGCGATGGTGCACAACGACACCACGGTCTGCAGCATCATCATCAGCTTTGCGCGGGGTGTGAGCGGCAGCACATCAGTTGGGCTGAACGCCGTGGCGTTGGTGAACGACACGTACAAATAGTCGATAAACGACGAGTGCCAATCACGCGGCGCCAACTCGTGCGACTGCATCTGCGGGAACAAGAAGTCGGGGAATTCGCGCGTGGCTTTGGCCCGCTCGGCCGGACCGCCCCGATCCATCTGCCAATACCAGAGGCCAAACGCGATCATGTTGGTCACCCAGATCGCACCGCCATTTTTGAGCAAGCCGATGGCGTCCGAGCCCTCGGTGCCACGCAGCAAACCGCGAATTAACAACAGCGCAGAGATTGCGTTTGCCAAGCTGACCACGGCAATCATGATCAGCTCAAACGTTCGCAGCGATGACGAGCTGCGTCGTTTGCCTGCCGGATTCAGCGTGAGCAGCGAGACCAGCAGCAAGCCCTGCACCGCTGGTAGCAGCCAATGGGGACGGATGGTGAGGTGCCGCGGGAGCACGATCTGCAACACGATCGCCACCGCGAGCACGAGCGATACTTGCCAGCGCGGCTCGGGGCCACTCACTTTGCGCCATGCAGGAGTTAGACCCGCAGCAAGGCGCCGCGCGGCAACAACACTGGGGTCGAGCAGCTTTTCGATAAAGGCCTCGACAGAACCCTCGACTGGCACGTCGGCGACTCCGCCGCCGCGCTCGTCGCTGGCGCTGTCGTCGTTGCCTTCATCTTCGGGAACGGGGTGGGTCACAGCGCCAGAGTAAGCCGTGGCGGCAACGCTCTTGCGCGACCTTGGTTATTCGGCTGAACGAACGGCAACCATCTGCCGGCCGCCTTCGATGGCGTTGGCTGGGTAGCGGTACGGGTCGCCGGGAACATCGAGCGAATCGCGGAACAATGTGATGGCTACGAGCAGCGACTCGTCGCTCATTTCGGCGGCCATGATGAGGTTCACTGACGGCTTGAGATCTTGGTACTGGCTGATGATCGCATGGGCCACGGCCTCACCGGCTGTGTGCTGCTCAGGAAGAGCCGCTGTGGCGCCCTTGGCGGCGCGCTTTGCTGGCGCTGCACGCTTTGCTGGGGCGGCCTTTGCCGGAGTTGATGGAATTAGGGCGTTAGCCATGGGGATCCCTCTGTTCGCTCAGGTGATGACTCTGGCGGGGGGACCAACACTGGCCGTCGCGAAAGATGGACCCAATCTACCTGCGGAAATAGCCCAGATTGCGTGAAGAGCCAAACCAAAACGCTTGTCATCCCGCTTCTGAGGGGGTATCGAACGCCGTTGCGAGTCCGCCGAGCAGGGCATGCCACTCGTGAGGAGCTGATGAGGCAAGGGGCACACGAATGCTGAGCGCCTCAACAAGTTGCACCGCATCGCCCTGAAGACACGATGCGGTCACTGACACAACACCGTCGGCGAGTTCCGAAATGGCAACCAAATTGGTCACTTCAAGCGCAAACGTGACGCTTGGGTTCGCTGCCTGAACAGAGAAACGGCCGGTGATGGGCTGTCCCAGCCCGATCGAAAGGGCCGCACCCAAAGCCGCCGCGTACTGCAGACACGATCTCACCTCATCGGCCTCGACCGCCGGAGTGAGACCCAACGGAAGCATGATGTCTCGTTCGTGCACCCATGAATCCCACAACGCGTGCTGCATCACGAGGCGCAGCGAAACATGCCCCATCGGCGACTCGGCCACCACAGTCCAAGCGGTGTCATCAAGATCGGCAACAGTCGCCAGCAAGGCGTCGTTACTCGACACGAACATCTCAAGGGCCGCCGCCGAAGTGATCGAGCCAAGCGAGTCGACCATCATTGATGGAGTCGCGGCCGGGTCGAACCCGCCTAAGAGCCGTGTTGGAGTACCCGCGATGCCGGCGGCGGCAGATGCCTGCCAAAACCTGTTGACTCCAGCAAGGTGGACCACCACATCTTTGATTGTCCACGTGCCACAACGACTCGGAGCGTTCCATTGCTCGTCGCTCAAACCACGCAAGAGGTCTTCGAGTCGTCGACGTTGCCGAACGAGCGGAACACATTGGTCCGACGGAGATCCATCGATCGAGACAATGATCGGAAAGTCGTAATGCGGCGACAGTTGCATCGCCACATCATTGCAGTACCCGTCTCCGATTGAGCACCTGCTTGGGTCGCCGACGCAGCCGCTGTGCGATTCTGTACGACATGGAAATGAGCGACGTCTACGCGGCGTGTCGGAACGAACTGATCGATCTGGCCGAGTCAATCTCTGTCACCCAGGCGGGCGCTTCGCTCGCAGCCACTCCCCCGTGGACCGTGCTCGATGGCTACCGACATCTGGCCGGTGTCTGCGCCGACTTTCTCGATGGTCGCCTCGACGGCGCCGGGTCGCCCGAATGGACTGCAGCGCAAATAGAGAGTCGGCAGGCGAATTCGTTGGCCGAGGTGTGTGCCGAGTGGACAGCGAGTGGGCCACTGTTCGAAGCGGCTGTTGCGCAGATGGGGCCAACCATCGCGTTCCTCACATTCGATGTGTGGACACACGGCCACGACATCCGCGCCGCAATCGGCGCTCCTGGCAATCGTCGCGACCCACGTGTACGCGTGCTGGCCGACGCCGCACTGAGCATGTTCGCCGGACGGTACGAGGCATCGGGTGCGCCAACGTTGTTGATCTTGGTCGACGGAGAGCAATACCTGCTAGGGCCAATCGGATCAGAGGCCACCGTCACCTTGGGCACATCTGCCTACGAGTTGCTGCGCATTCTGTTTGGTCGACGCAGCGCGGCGCAGATTGCCGCAGCCAACTGGACCGGAGACGCAGCCTCGGCCATCGACGCACTGCACATCTTCGACCTCCCTGGCGTCGACATCGTCGACTGACTCACGCCGGTGAACCAGCGCGCTCTGCGTTAGAGGTACGCGGTGGCTGCTGCTTGCACTGCTGCCACGATTGGCTCCCATGACGCATCGGCTTGGCGCGTGATGGTGACGAAGTTGTTCACGCCGAATATCGCAGCAACGCCACCTGCAGCAAAGACTGCTTCAGCGAACTCATTGCCCGCTGCTGCCTCCGCGTTGGCGAAGTTGATCGACGACGCCAACGTGATGTCGAGCGTGAACTTGGTCGCGTTGGGGTTTGGAGTGGGAGAAGGAGAAGCAGTGGCCACGCAGCGAGCGTACGGTCTAGGCGTAGGTGTTGCGCAGCTTCGACTTTTCGACCTTGCCCATCGCATT
The DNA here is from genome assembly GCA_026393695.1 of Actinomycetota bacterium. GTDB lineage: Bacteria > Actinomycetota > Acidimicrobiia > Acidimicrobiales > Ilumatobacteraceae > WLMZ01. The sequence goes on along the minus strand of JAPKZR010000278.1, from coordinate 7,192 downwards.
GTGTGGAAGGGCATCGACCACGTGAATCTGTTTGGGCACTTTGTACGCAGCGAGCACCACGCGTAGCGCTTCGCGCATCTCGCCCACGTTCAGAGTCGCTCCGTCGAGGGCGACGACCACGGCCACAACGGCCTCACCAAAGTCGGCATCGGGCACGCCGATGACAGCGCTCGATGCAACGCCGGGCTGCGCGTCGATGGCTTCCTCGATCTCCTTCGGATACACGTTCAACCCACCGGTGATGATGAGGTCTTTCTCGCGCCCCACGATGGTGACGTAGCCATCAGCATCGATGATGCCGACATCGCCCGTGCGGAAGAAACCATCAGCGGTGAACTCGGTGGCGTTGAGCTCGGGTCGGTTCCAGTATCCGCTAAACACATTTGGCCCGGCGACCTCGATGTCGCCGATCTCGCCGACGGGTTGCGACTGATGCGTGTCGGGATGGACCACCCGCACAGACACTCCCCGCAGCGCCGGACCAACAGTGCCCGGCTTGCGTGTGCCGTGAAGCGGGTTCGACGTGAGCATTGAGGTTTCGGACATGCCATAGCGCTCGAGGATCACCTGACCGGTGCGTTGCTCGAACTCGACGTGCGTGCTGGCCAGCAACGGCGCCGAACCGCTGATGATGAGCCGCGCTTTGTGGCAGGTGTCTGCACCGAAGCGAGGGGCAGCCAGCAGCCGCGTATAGAACGTGGGCACGCCCATCATCACCGTGCACGATGGCAGCTGGTCGAGCACGACATCTACCTCGAACCGAGGAGCAAGCACCATCGAGCCGCCACCGGCGATGGTGCAGTTGGTAGCCACAAACAAGCCGTGCACATGAAAGATGGGTAACAGGTGCAGTAGGCGATCGCTTGACGAGAAACCCCATTCAGAAGCGAGCGCGATCGCATTCGACGTGAGGTTGGCATGACTCAGCGCAGCGCCTTTTGGGCGACCCGTCGTGCCGCTGGTGTACACCATGGCGGCCAGAGTGTGGGCCTCAGGCACAAACGGCGGCGGGGTTGTTGGCTGATCATCGATAGCGGCAAGGGAGTTCACGCCGAGACTCGAATCGATCAGCATCATCGGCAGCGACGTGCGCGCCGCAGCAAGCGTTGGATCGGCAATCACCACCGCGGGTGATGCATCGGCGAGCAGGTAGCTGAGCTCGGACTCGGTGGCCCCTGGATTCAACGGAACCAGAACAGCGCCGGCGCGAATGCAGCCGAGGTACACAATGAGCGCTTCGCTCGACTTGGGGGTCTGCAGGGCCACGCGATCGCCGGGGCTCACGCCACGAGCAGCCAGCATGTGCGCCACCTGCGCCGCCCGAGACCAAGCCTGAGCATACGAGTACGAAGACAACCCTTCGCGGCCCTCGATGAACGCCGCATCAGCCGCAGAAGGGTGCTGTTCGAACAGCTCGACCAAGGTGCGCGCTGTACTCATTCTCGGCCTACTTTCGGGGCGTGTTGCCTGTGCCTTGAGCACGCATTGTGCGTGCCGATCGCGGGTTTCAAGTCGCTCCGCGATCAGCCCGAAATGGTACCTTGGCGTCCTACTTCTGGAGGCCAGACATGAAGGTTGCCTTAACCGTCAACGATTACCTGCGACGCGCAAGTCAGGTGTATCCCGACCGAATCGGGTTTGTCGACGAACCCGATCAGCCTGCACCCGGATGGGGCACCGCCACCTATCGCGAGATGGCTACGCGCTCAACCGCAATCGCCGCCGGACTCGATGCGCTCGGCATTGCTCAGGGCGAGCGCGTTGCAATGATCAGCCATAACTCGGCCCGACTGCTCACTGCGTTCTTCGGAGTCAGCGGCTCGGGCCGCATCTTGGTTCCCATCAACTTCCGCCTTGTCGCCGAAGAAGTGCAGTACATCGTGAACCACTCAGGGGCGCGCATGTTGCTCGTCGATCCTGAGCTCGAAGAGGCGATGGCATCGGTGCAGTGCGAGCGCAAGTTCGTCATCGGATCCGAGACCGATGCCCAACTCATGCGCTTCGATACACAGCCACTTCCATGGGAAGCCGATGAAGACGCCACGGCAACCATCAACTACACCAGCGGCACCACTGCGCGACCCAAGGGCGTGCAACTGACCCATCGCAACCTGTGGATCAATGCCGCCACATTTGGCTTGCACCTCGGCCTGTCCGACCGCGATGTCTATCTGCACACGCTGCCGCAGTTTCACTGCAACGGCTGGGGTCTCACCTATGCAGCCACAGGCATGGGCGCTCAGCACATCATGTTGCGCAAGGTCGACGGTGCCGAGATTCTGCGACGCATCGAGCAATACGGCGTCACGATCTTGGCTGGCGCGCCAGCGGTGCTCAACATGGTTATCGAGGCCGCACGCGCATGGGACGGGCCGATACCTGGCAGCGGCACAGTGCGCGTGGTTGTTGCTGGCGCCCCTCCACCCACCCAAACCATCGAGTTGGCCGAGACACTGCTGGGCTGGGAGTTCATTCAGCTCTACGGCCTCACCGAAAGCTCGCCGTTGCTCACGTTCAACCGTGGCCGCGCCGAGTTCGACGAGCTGTCGCCAAGCGAGCGCGCCCAACGGCTCGGCCGCGCAGGTGGACCCGCGCTCGGTGTCGAAGTCGAGATCTCGCCCGACGGCGAAGTGATGGCTCGGGGCAACGTCATCATGGGTGGCTACTGGGAGCAGCCAGTCGAGACAGCAGCCGCCATTCGAAGCGGCGACGATGGCCGCGAGTGGTTCTATAGCGGCGACGGCGGGTTCCTCGACGCCGATCACTACGTCACCATCTCCGATCGCAAGAAAGACGTCATCATCTCGGGCGGCGAAAACGTATCGTCCATCGAAGTCGAGGATGCCGTGTTCAGCCACGCCGAGGTCGCCGAGGTGGCCGTCATCGGAGTACCCGACGAGAAGTGGGGCGAGCTCGTGATGGCCCTCGTTGTGAAGACCCCAGATTCCACGCTCACCGAGGCCGACCTCATCGCCTATGTAAAGACCAAACTCGCCGGCTACAAGTGCCCGAAGCGCATCGAGTTCCGAGATGTCCTCGCCCGCACAAGCACCGGCAAGCTACAAAAATTCAAGCTGCGTGAGCCCTATTGGACCGGCCATCAAAAGGGCGTCAACTAGCCCTGCGCCACCCCAATTGACATGGCCTTTCTGTAAAGCGTGAGCGCACGGCAACCGTGCGCTCACGCGTTACGGAGAACAACTGCGGCGAACAAAATGCTCAGGAATCAGTAAAGATGAGCGCCGTTCGTGCCGAAGAAAGAGTATGTCCCGGTTCCGCCTGGCCCTCGCCGCAACTGCCCTTTCAACAATGTCGATCTTCTCGCTGTGCGTGATCGACAGCTCAGCGCTGGCTGCCCCAGCGGCGACATATGTCGTTCGCTCGGGCGATTACCTCACCGGCATCGCCGCCAAAGTTGGCACGAATGTCAACGATCTGCTGAAGCTGAACAACCTCAAGATCACCAGCGTTATTCACCCCGGCGACACGCTGTTGGTGCCCGCAAATGCAACTGCCCCCGCAGCGAAGGCGCCGAAGAAGACGGCGAAGACGCCTGCAGCAAAGACTCCAGCGGCAAAGGCTGCTGCTCCCACCGCTGCCCCGTCCGGTGCCGTGTATGTGGTGAAGCGCAACGACTCGCTCAGCGGCATCGCAATGAAACACGGCGTCAAGCTCTCAGCGTTGCTGAAGGCCAACAAGATGACCGTGAAGAGCGTGATCATGCCCGGCTCGAAGATGATCCTTCCCGCTGGAGCCGTGGTGGCCGTCACCACGACCACCACGCCGACAACCACGCCGACAACCGCGCCAGGCACAACCGCTCCGAGCACCACGGCCCCGACAACCACCATCCCTGCGACCACGACCCCAACCAGCGTTGCACCAGCGGATCAACCGCAGTCGATCACTACTTTGATCAGCTACTTGCAGGCTCAGGTAGGCAAGCCCTACCAGTTCAATGGCGAAGGCCCCGACGCATTCGACTGCTCGGGACTCGTGACGGCCGCATACCGTCAGATCAAGATCTCACTGCCGCATCAGAGCTTGGTGCAGTCCACCTACGGCAAGGCCGTCGACTGGAAGACCGAGCCCATCAAGGCCGGCGATCTGGTGTTCATGTATTCGTCAGCAACCCCTGGCGTGATCGGTCACGTGGGCGTGGCGGTCGATAGCACGACATGGATCCAGGCGGCCCGCACGGGTACTCCGGTTCGGGCCAGCGCAATGCCAAGCCTCGAGAAGATCCAGGCAGTTCGCCGCATCGTTCAGCAGTAACTGGTGCTGCGGCTAGCCGCGAAACATGCCGATTTTCGTTGTGATGCAGCTATTGCTGACCCATTGCAACACGCTCTTCGGCCACGGGATCGCGATACGCACGTCCGATGCCCTCGATGACAACACGGCGCAGCACCGAGTGATCGGTAGCAAATGGCGGCGTATATGCCGGGGTCACCGACGCACCGCGCTGATGACCGACCGTGAAGCCGTCGACGCCATAGCTAAACGGCGTGGTGCGTGGGATATGACCCTCGCCCACCGGAACGTCGTCGTAATACAGAGCGATGTCGCCGGTGAATCGACCCGTTGGGGTGAACACCACGCGTGCCGAAATGCGACCAGCTGGCTGGTGATCTCGGCACCGAGGCGATTGTTCACGTAGTGCAAACGACGGTTCTGGATATAGACCGCATAGCCACCTGATGGACCGCCATGGCACACCAAGGCACCATCGATATCGGCGTCGGCCGTGACGTCGAGTTCGGCGATGATGTGGAACCCGCGGTTGCGAAGGTTTGGCGCGATGTTCTCGGGGATACTTCCGATGCCCGGGTAATACACGTAGGTGTCGTGCCGATAGCGAGTGTCGCCAAACTTGGCGGGCTGATTGTTGAGCGGCAGCACCTTGAACTGCTCGGCCTGTTGCCACCACATCTCGATCAACTCGCGCAGCTTGTCGGGATTCTCGGCCGCCACGTCGGTTGTCTCCGACACGTCGTTGGCAACGTTGTACAGCTCCCAATGATCTAGGTCGAACGGAGCGTGTGAGTCGAGACCATCGCCGTAGTCGACGGTAAGCAAGGGGTGGAACGCAACGGCTTTCCATCCGTCGTGATACAGCGCGCGCGAACCAAACATCTCGTAGTACTGGGTGATGTGCTTCGAGGGCGCCGCGCCGTCGTTGAGAGTAGACGCAAAGCTGACACCCTCGATGGGGCTCTGCACCACGCCGTTGATTTCGGCCGGAGGCACGATGCCAATGAGTTCGAGCAGCGTTGGGAATACGTCGATGGCGTGCACGTACTGATGGCGCGTTTCGCCAGTGGCGGTAACGCCCTTTGGCCAACTGAAGATGAGCGGATCGGTGACGCCACCTTCGTGGGTCTCGCGCTTCCAACGCTTGAGCGGCGTGTTGCCCGCCCATGCCCAACCCCACGGGTAATGGTTGTACGCGTTGGGGGTGCCGAGGTCGTCGATACGGCGCAGGTTCTCTTCGAGGCTTTCTGGCTCGAAGTTGAAGAAGTACATCTCGTTGAACGAACCGTTGGGCCCACCCTCTGAGCTGGCTCCGTTGTCGCTCATGATCATCACGATGGTGTTGTCGGTCTCGCCGAGTTCTTCGATGAAGTCGAGCACCCGGCCGATGCAATGATCGGTGTGTTCGAGGAATCCGGCGTAGACCTCCATCATGCGCGCGTAGAGGCGACGCTCGTCGGCCGACAACGAGTCCCATGCAGGAATCCATGCCGGACGCTCGCTGAGCTGAGTACCCGCAGGCAACAAACCCGACTCGACTTGGCGGGCGTAGACGCCATCGCGCCACTGATCCCAGCCCTGATCGAAACAGCCGCGGTACTTGTCGATAAAGCTGCGCGGCGCCTGATGCGGCGCATGGCAGGCACCCGGGGTGAGGTACAACATGAACGGCTTATCGGGCGACGTTGCGCGGAGATCTTTCATGAACAAGATCGACTTGTCGGCGAGATCTTCGGTGAGGTGATAGCCCTCTTCAGGAGTGGCCGGCGGATCGACTTGGTGGTTGTCGAACACGAGGTCGGGGTGGAACTGATCGGTCTCGCCGGCCATGAAGCCATAGAACCGCTCGAAGCCGCGCCCGAGCGGCCAACGGTCGCGTGGGCTGCCCATGGTCATTTCGGTTGCAGGCGTGAGGTGCCACTTACCAACAGCAAACGTTGCGTAGCCGTTGCGCACGAGCACCTCTGACAAGAAGCCATTGGCGTGCGGAATGGATGCGTTGTAGCCAGGGAATCCAGCCGCGAACTCGACGATGCGCGCCATGCCGTTGCTGTGGTGGTTGCGGCCGGTGAGCAAGCAGGCGCGGGTGGGCGAACACAGCGAGGTGGTGTGAAAACTGCTGTAGCGCAAGCCGTCGCCAGCCAGACGATTGAACGTTGGCGTCGCGATATCTGATCCGTAGCAACCGAACTGGGCATAGCCGACATCGTCGAGCAGCACCATCACAATGTTGGGTGCATCCTTCGGCGCCTTGGGTAGCTCGGGCCACCATGGAGTGGAGTCTTCGTACGTGCGCCCAATGACCCCTTGAAACTCTGCATCGGTCACGAGCTACTCCTTGCCTGAAATCGGTTTGTCACGTTGCGCAGATTAGACCGACGCATCACGTGCGGCTTGCTTGGAGTCTCCCGGCTCAGGGCTTGAGCTCGGTGGAGGTTGCATCGATCGACGAGTACGGCAAACGCGAAAAGAACAAATCGGCCTGACGCGCAAGCTTGTTGATGGCCACATAGTTGGCCCCAGCCCCAACCACAGCCCCGATACCAAGCGGCAACGCTGTGCCCAACGCAATTGCTCCGCGCCGCGTGCCGTAGCGACGAACGACCAATCGACTCATCATGTTGTTCGCCGCGCGAAGCGTGGCGATTGAAAGCTTCGAAGGATTCACGTCGCTCAGCCCAGCGCCGAGTTCGTTGGCCACACCGGTGAGACCCTGACGCGCGGTGCTACCAAAGATCAACACGGCCATCACCCAGGCCTTGCGCTCGTCGACCGTTGGTGTGGGACGGCCGTGCAACGCAGCGATAGTCAAGATCAGATCGCCAGCACGGGCCGTGAACCACGAGAGTTCAACCGTGGCCGCCATCAGCGTGGCTCCGGTGCCCACCAACGGCGTAGCGGCCGCCATGCCCGCAGCAGCACCAACCGCGGCGAGCTC